>JAWOIH010000435.1:0-9360 GCA_046484725.1 Candidatus Desulfacyla sp.
CGGCAATATGCTTTGCTCGTTCTTCTGTTAACTCCACATCACTCTTGAGATAGGGACAGGAATAACGAATCACTAATGGTCTCCCTTGCTGATGTTAGCGGCTGATATTGGGAGTGCGAGAGACCCTTTCTGCTTTCATGACCATCACCCTACGGCCTTCGGATCTTCCCCAAGGCAGCCTGAGGGCCGCAACCCAATTGTCATGGTGGAGGTTTGCTGTCCCCTATCAGAATCCCGTACTCCGTGTGAGCGGCGTCCTCCCCCTCTTTCAAGACGCTTTTTCGATTTACACGGGAAGGGCCAAATGTCGCCTTTGTAAAAAGGATTATGTCAAGGATTTCCCAGGTTTGTCAAGGCATTTCATCAGTTGCAAGGCCGAAGCCCCTTCCCCTTTGCCGAGACAAGTACAAGGCCCTTTCTCGGTTGACCACGGTAAGCCAACACTATCCCCACAAATGGGGTTTTTGCGCTCAGGGGTGAGCCCGTTTGATGAGGCGGCGAGGTTTGAGGGTGGCCAAGATATGCGGTTGATTCTTACAGGTTGATGCGCCACAGATAGGGATTTTGGGAGGTTAAAACCATTATGAGGGCAAATTCAGGGCAAATTCATTTTCCTCATGAGTAAAATCGTGTTATACCGATTTTGCCAAAGGGATGTGGGTCCAATTCAGGACTGGAGGTAAAACTGCCCTTCGGAGTCAGCGACCGATCATGGGGATGTCTTCTTCTTGTCCCCAGGCTCCTCCGGTGACATCATGCTGAGGTGCAGCCTCTGGACGATTCGGGGAATGCCTGTTTTGGCCAAACTCAGCTTGGGAACACACCTTGTTGTGACTTTGTTATAAGCGATATCTGGCGGCGACGTCTTGACAGAGGGATGAAGATCCTGAATCGGCGCTGTCCTGAAACCCACTCACCACAATGTTCGATATCGTGATCCACAAAGTGTGACTCCGTTATACAAGGCACACCTGGAGTTTCGGCAGTGAGGGCTGCGATGGACGGCTTTTGCAGCTTCGGAAAGCAACAGCACATCTTACTCTTCTTGATATCAGCCCCTATGACGGCGGTTCATCTGAATCGGGATGGACAATCTGCAACCTGACCTCCCCGACTACCTGTGACCCTATCTCCGCGATCCCAATTACTTCATAATAGTTCTCAAAAGAAAAATCCCTTGTGGCACAGACCCGGATCCTGCTGCCTCTGGGAATCCTGTGCAAATGAAAACGGACCTCTTTGACCCCGACCAGCCACCCTAAACGGCCCTCGATGTCTTTCCCCTTCAGGACCGACTCTTCCCAGCCCATGGATACCCCGGCGGTCTGGGCGGTGAGTTCGATCAGGACAAGCGGACTGACGGAATCATCTGCAAAAAGAGGCCAGTCCTTTTTCACGATGGATTCGGTGACGGCGGCTTCTTCATCCACCCGGATGATTTCATCAATGAGTTTCATTCGGCCCCGATGGGGGATCAGGTCCTCAATGCTGACGTCCGTGGATGATTTTTCATTCTGCATCGTAGCCGCTCCCGGCCCATTTCTGGCGGCGTGACCGATCGTCACGACCAGAATTCAATTTGGATTTCAGGAATTGGATTGACCTGAAAACAAGAAAAATGATAGCATACCTCTTCTTTTACGTTACTTCAGCCGTTCTGTAAAGAGACAACCCACAAAAGCGCCCACATTCCGGCATAGGATCATTCAAAGATGGAAGAAGCCATTGGCACATTGATAACCGAGCTGAAAGTCAAGATTATTGATACCCTTAATTTCGAAGACATCACTCCTGACGATATTGTCGAGGATCATCAACTGGTAGGCGGCGAATTGGGAATCGATTCCATAGACGTCCTGGAGCTGGTGATGATGATTGATAAAGATTATGGGATCAAGATTGACAACAAAGAGCTTGGGGAAAAGGTGTTTGCGAATTTGACATCATTGGCCCGGTTTATTTATGAAAATTCAAGCAGCGTGGGCAATTGACGGGGGTACGGGTTTACATCACGGGAATCGGCCTGGTCACCTCGGCCGGGTGCGGCGTATCCAGGGCAAGGGATGTCATCAGAAACGGCGGGAAGAGGATAAGGCCGTTAAGCCTCTTTCCCGTGTCTCCGGACAACCGGCTTCCCGTCGGAGAGGTCCACGCGTTCCCTGAAGCAGGCGGCATACCTCGGACCCACCGGCTCGCCCTGACCGCCGCAAAGGAGGCCATGGCGCGATGCAAAGAGGTCCCCGACGCCGTGGTCATGGGCGTCACCACAGGGGGGATGCTGACAACGGAACAATGTCTTAAGACAGGGGATGGTGATCCTGATGCCTTCAAATACCATTCGCCCAGTTCCGTAACAGAGGTTATTGCCCTTAATTTGGGGTGTCACGGCCCCGTCATTACCCTATCGACCGCCTGTTCGTCGAGCGCAGTGGCCATTACGATCGCCCTTGAGATGTTGAGAGCCGGGAGGGCCGGGACGGTTCTGGCCGGGGGCGCCGATTCTCTCAGCCGCCTGACCTACCATGGGTTCCGTGCACTTCAATTGATCGACCCTCAGGGGGCCCGGCCCTTTGATAAAAATAGGGAGGGGATGTCGGTTGCGGAAGGGGCGGCCGTCCTGGTCCTCACTGCCTCCGAAAGTGTTCCTGACAATGCGATCGCCGAGATTCTGGGGGCGGGACTCTCTTGTGACGCCTATCATCCCTCGGCCCCGCATCCCAATGGGGCGGGGGCCATTCAGGCGATGCAGGCCGCTTTGCAGGATGCGCATATCTCGGTCGAAGAAATCGATTACATCAGCCTGCACGGGACAGGCACGGTTGATAACGACCGTTCAGAAGCAAGGGCCCTGAATACCCTCTTCCCGGACAAGAAACCCCTCATGTCTTCCGTAAAAGGGGCCTTTGGACACTCCCTGGGGGCCGCAGGCGCCATGGAGGCCATTGTGTCTGCGCTGGCCGTCTCCGAGGGTCTGGTCCCGGCAAATGTGGGTTGCGATCTCCCTGACCCCGAACTGAAGCTGGAACCCCTGATGACGCCCCTGGAGACGGCGAATATTGAAACCGTCCTCTCGAACTCCTTCGGATTTGGGGGAAATAACGCCTCGGTTGTCATTGGTTCCCCCCGCAGGGGCCACCCTCCTCGGTCCATACCCGTGAAGGAGGCGTCTCATCTGGTTGTGCTGGGGAGCGCGTGCCTCACCGGGGCCGGGGACGCCGACGTGTCTCTGAGGACCGTATCCGGGGGCAAAAGCTGTAGAGGGAGGGTCCCTGACCCGGTCTTATCCCAGGGGGTTTCCCCCAGGGAGGTCAGACGGCTCAGGCGCTTGCCCCGGCTTGTATTGGCTTTGGCATCAGCGGCCCACGCCGACTCGCGACTGCCGGATGCACCGGGTTCGATCTTTTTCGGCACCGGCTGGGGAGCGCTTTCGGAGACCTACGATTTCTTGACCAAATTATTTGAATCCGGAGAACAATTTTCAAGTCCTATCGACTTCGTCGGGTCCGTTCACAACGCACCGGCCGGCCAGGCGGCCATCCGATTCGGGTCCATGGGGCCCAATATCACCGCCACGGGTGGAGACGCCTCATTTGAACAGGCACTGATGCTCGCCGGCCTCATGGCAAGGAATCGTGACGACACGCTCCTCGTCATCGGGAGCGATGAGTCCCATGGCAGCCTCTCGCGCCTCTTTGACAGATCCGTAGGGAGCGACGCAACACCATCGGACGGGGGCGGAGGCCTGTGTCTCAGGCGATCGGAATCCGCCCAAGGCCTGAAAACGGCTGTCATGTTCTATGAGACCTCGGAAAATAACCCTTCTGCCATCTCCTCATTGATGGCCGGCCTGGCGGACGGGGAGGGGGTTCAAGAGAAGTATGGGGCCGTTTTCGCGGGCATTCCCGCCGCCTGTCGAAAGAGGGGGGAAGAACAGTTTCGGGAATTTCTGTCTATTTCCCGATTCGACGGGCCTGTGATTGACTACAGGAGGTTTACAGGCGAATTTGCTTCCGCCTCGGCCGTGGCCGCGGTCCTTGCCGTACGATGTATGGATGGAAGAGAACTGCCCGGTGGGTTCTACGGGGGGAAAACGGTTCACCTGGAAGACAAAGGGATCCTCCTGGTCGGTCTTGGAGATGTTGTGACCGCGATCGAGGTGATTCGTTAGGTGGCGTGGTGAAGGTACTTCTGGTTTCAGCGAACAGACTGAAAATCCCCTATCCGGTATATCCTTTGGGCCTCGATTATGTGGCGAACGCCCTATCCGCGGAGCACCAGGTCAGGCTTGCGGATATGAATGCCATGGGAGACAGCGATCCCCTGGTCGAGGGGATCCGCGAGTTTGGGCCGGATGTTGTCGGTCTTTCCCTGCGAAATATCGATAATTGCGACATCACCGCCCCAAAAGGCTACATAGCCGAATACAGGGACCTGGCGCGAACCGTCAGAAAACATACTGACGCCCTTCTGGTCCTGGGGGGAAGCGGATTTACCCTGTTCCCCCGGGAAATCATGGAGGCCATGGGGGCCGATTATGGGATTATCGGAGAGGGAGAAAGACTGTCCCTTCTCCTGGGGGCGATTGAGGCCCATAAGGAGACCTCGGGCATTCCCGGGGTGATCAAAAGGGGCGCCAACGGGGTGATGCCATTTCCATGGGAGGGGAGTTTGACAAGGGGGCTTCATGAAGGGCGTCCCCATATCCCTTTCTATTTGAAAAACGGGGGCATGCTCAACCTCCAGACAAAGAGGGGTTGCAATTTCAAGTGCATTTATTGTACATATCCCCACATCGAAGGGAAAAAGCTGAGGCTGATCCCTCCCGATGAGGTGGCCGATACGGCCTTGTGGATCGAGAAGACGGGCGCCAAGTATTTTTTCGTCACGGATTCGGCATTCAACGCGGACTATGATCACAGTATCGAAGTCGCCCGTGCCTTTATGAGGTCAGGGGTCTCCATCCCCTGGGGCGCTTTTTTCGCCCCCACATCTCCACCGGAAGACTATTATCGAATACTGGCGGATGCAGGCCTCACCCATGTGGAATTCGGCACGGAATCATTGTCGGACGACGTGCTGGCGTCATACCGGAAACCCTTTAGAGCCGACCATGTCTTTGGTTCACACAACGCTGCAAGAGATGCGGGTTTACATGTGGCGCACTATTTTCTCTTAGGCGGGCCCGGAGAAGATATTCATTCGGTCGACAGGACCCTCTCAAACGCCCACAGGCTTGAAGGTGCGGTCTTTTTCTTTTTCTGCGGAATGCGCATCTATCCGAACACGGCCCTTTATGACATGGCCGTGGCATCGGGTCGGATATCGGCATCCCGAAGCCTGATGGAGCCGGTCTTTTTCGAGTCGCCTGCCGTCACCACCGAAGAAATTCTTCTGCGGGTCAGGGACCATGCGGCCGGAAGGACCAACTGGGTCACGGGTTCGGGAGAAGACATGACCGCCCGAATCATCCCCAGGCTGTATGCCAGGGGACATTATGGACCGCTTTGGGAGCACCTGATTCGATGATCAGCAAGGACCGGACAAGGCCTTGAACTCGATAGCAACGAAATGGTATTCGTTAATCCGCATCAGCCGTCCGGATCCCGGCCGGGTCGTGGCCGAAGTGGAGGTGGATGGGGATTCCCCATGGTTTTCGGGTCATTTTCCGGGGAACCCGATCCTTCCCGGCATCGCCCAGCTCGGGATGGTTCTGGATACCATTCAGGAGTTCGGCCATGGGGAATGCAGGATTTCCGGGATTAAAAAGGCGAGGTTCAAGCAGATGATACGGCCCAAGGATCCCATCACCATCATGACCACATGCCGGGGGGAGAACCCCGCTTCCTATTCATTCCGTGTGATGGTAAAGGGTCAGCTGGCCTGCACCGGCATTCTGATTGCTGAGGGGGCATAGGTTTTCTATCAGGTATCGTCGAGAAGAAAAGGATTTTGGCGTTCCGGCGGTGTATCATCTTGCTTTCAAACAGTCATTCAATCGACAATCATATATCCTATAGCAGCTTCGTGGCAGGATTACGCGACCAATGGAGGTAGAGAATGGGCAACCCCTATGAAATTTCCAAACTAACCTTTCGTATTGCAGAAATCATGATCGATGAACTCAAACTGGAACATGTGACACCCGAGACATTCGATCCCGAAATTGACCTTATTGATGAGGTAGGCATTGACAGCATGGATCTTGCGACCATTGCCCTGGTGCTTCGAGATGAATACGGGATTGTCATCGACGAAGACGATTACCCGAAATTGAACACCATCCGTCGGATAGCAGAATATATTCAGGAACGGATGGATGAGGCAAAACAGGGATGATGAACCGTTCCCGACCGAGTTGTGACCGGGAGTCCCGAATGGAGGTGCAGACACATCCCGTGGAAAGCACAGAGCAAAAGACGTGGAAATTCTCAGATATCATCGGTGATCCTCTCGTTGGGGCCAGATGGGAGAAGGTCCGCAGGTATTTCTTTCTCAGGGAATCCACCTATGACATGACCAACCGCTGCAATATACGGTGTGATGGCTGTTATTACTTTGAGGGGGACAAGCAGTTCGCCCATGAGAACCAGGATCCGGCGGACTGGAGGAATCTCATGAAGGATGAGAAGGCGCGGGGCATCACCTATGTGGTTCTTGCAGGGGCTGAACCCTCTTTGGTGCCCGAACTTTGTCGGGTCTGTTTCGAAGAGATGCCCCTGGGCGCCATCGCCTCCAACGGGTTAAGGCCTATCCCCGAATCCATCCGCTACCGAATTCACATATCTGTCTGGGGCGACGATGAGACAAGCCTTAGGGTTCGAAAGGCCAAAGACATGCTGGTCAGACAGATCGCCAACTATCAGGATGATCCCCGGGCCGTGTTTGTATACACCTTTACCAGGGAGAATATTGATCAGATCCACGGGGTCATGGAAGTCCTCGCCAGGCATGGATGTAAGGTTACCCTGAATATGTTTTCATCGCCCGTCGGATATACCGGCCCCCTTCGTCATACGCCTCAATCCCTTGCCCGCACCCGTCAGACGATGATGGCCCTTATTTCGGAATACCCGGAGAACCTCCTGTTTTCCCCTTACAGTGCCGTTGCCCATACCCATATCCATGGGCTCCATGACCTTTACTCCTGTTCCTATCCAAGGATGAACAGTTCCACTGCCATCGGGTTGGGGCGGTCTTTCCGGCAGTACCGTGCGGATCTTAGCTGGGATAGAACCGCTGCCTGTTGCGTGCCCGATACGGACTGCACGGATTGCAGACATTACGCCGCAGGGAGTGCGGTGGTGACGGCCAGGTTATTTCGCCATGCATCCGATCCCGACACATTCAGGTCGTGGCTCGATTACGTGGACACGTACCTTGCCGTATGGGTCATGGGGTATGAAAAGGGCGCGAATTTGTGCGATCATATGGTGGCGCCGCCAGGGCATGGGCTTGTCGACGATTGATGCAGAACGGTCTGGATCTGTTGGGTAGGAAAGAGCTGTTGACGCTCTTATTGCCTGGTCTCATGAAAAAGAAAAACAATCCAGGTGAACAACCAAAAATGAAACCTCTTTGCGGCTTCGTGGCTTTGTGTGAGACATTTCGGTTGCGGTATCGGCATTGGAAGTGATACGGACGAATAGCGATGAAAACCATTAGTTCATTACTGGATACAAAATGGCATGAGAGATATAAGTCCATCTCCAAGTTGAACATCCGCAGTTCCATCTATGATGTGACCAACCAATGCAATCTAAGGTGCAAGGGATGTTTCTTTTTTTCTTCCGGCGAGAACAACGTGGCCGAAGAAACGGACCTGGCGAAATGGGAGCGGTTTGTTGACAAGGAAAAAGAACGGGGCGTCAACCTGGCCATCTTGATCGGGGGGGAACCGACCCTCTGTTTCGACAGGGTGGAGGCATTCTACCGGCGACTGCCCACATTCTGCGCAACCAACGGGATCATTAAGGTCCCGAGGGACCGATTCCCCCATATGATGGTCGGGATCTCCTTGTGGGGGGATGAAGAGGACGAGAGGCTTCTGAGGGGGAAAGACACCTTTTCTATTTCACGGAAGAGCTACGAGGGAGATCCTCACGCCTATTACCTCTATACCATGACCCCCAAACAGATTGGAAAAAGCCAACGGATTATTCAAAAGATACGGGATGCAGGGCTGAAGGTTCATATGCAGTTGCTTTCAAATGATGAGGGGGTGGACGGCTTTTCCTGGAAAGAGGCGGAATTGAGGGATATACGCTCTGAAATGGATGAACTCCTGGATACCTATCCCGATACCGTGATATCCTCTAAGTATTATCACAAAATCATTACGTCGGGAACAATGGGGGATCGGCGCTTCGGGTGGCTGGAATGTCCTTCTGTCAGTGAGCCTCTGGACCGGAGAGATCCTCCTGTGCGTCGACTCATCGGATTTGTCCGCTGGGCAGCGGATCTCAAGACCATTTACAGATGTTGTACGTCTCAAACACGGGATTGCGCCACCTGCAAGGACGGCGCGGCCCATATGAGCTGGGTAATGGTCAATAAAAGGGCCCACATGGATTCCCCGGAACACCTGAAGGGGTGGATAGAGGTCTATGAGATGTTCGCAAAGCTCTATCAGTTTATTCCCTGGTAATCGGAGGGGGATCCCACTTTACCTTGCATCCCCAACCCTGTTCAAATGAATTCAAAAAGAGCGGTCATCATCGGCTACGACGCGGTTTCCCCCTTAGGGGTTGATCTGGAGACGCAATGGAACCGGTGCGTGAGGGGGGAAAGCGGCATCGGCAAGCTGACGCGTTTTCCCTTTGGAGAGGACTTCCCGGTCCATATCGCCGGACAGGTGGAAGCCTTCGATGCCTCGCCCTACCCTTTTTTATCGCCTTCCAGTCTGGCCCAGTGGACCTCCCCTATTTTCAAATACGGGATGCTGGTGGTGCATCGCTCTTTGGCGAAGATCGGGCTCGAGATCGTGCCTGAATTGTCTCCCCGGGTCGCGGTCACGTTTAGTTCGGCAGTCGGGGGGCAGGATGCGGTGCTTGAGGCCGACAGGCGGATGATGGCATCCGGCAAGATGCCGCGGCCCTCCACCAATCCCAATTCATGCATCAACATGGTGGGCGGCAAGGTATCCATGTTGACCCATGCGACCGGTCCCATCGTCTCCACCGTCACAGCCTGTGCGACCGGTCTCACCTCCATGATCGTCGGGGCCATGCTCCTTGAACTGGGGAGGGCGGATGTCGTCATATGCGGGGCCGTGGATTTTGCACTGGTGGAACCGATTGTGGCGGGCTTTGCCACCATGAACGGCGCGTACCGGCCCAAAGCGGGTGCGGTCGCTGAACCCCC
>JAWOIH010000032.1:0-8689 GCA_046484725.1 Candidatus Desulfacyla sp.
ATTATCAGCAACTAAAGCGGGACGTACCCGCAACCCAAGCTCGTCCCTTAGCTGAAAGCTCAAAGCTGAAAGCTGAAAGCGGGCTGGATGAACCTTTGAGCTTTGAGCTTTGAGCTTCGAGCTTTGATTCTATCGATGCCATGAAAGACTTTCTTGTTTTTTGTGACAGAAAACCAGGCAATAAGGCACTAATACCCTGCCGTCGAGATAAAACATCCCTTGTCGTCATCCTTCTTCTGGACCGTTACCGTGATGGTGTCCGTATCCGTCTTGCCGCCGTTGTCCGTGACCTTCAGTTCAAAGATCAAGGTAGTTTCCTTGTCCACCTCCGGCGCGGTAAAGTTCGGTTTCACAGACGTGGCGTTGGAGAGGGCGACCGAGGTCCCTTCTTTTTGGCTCCACGAATAAAGGGGGATGCCGTAATCGGGATCAGACGATTTGGACCCGTCCAGGGTGACCGCGTCATTCGACTTGACGGTCTGATCAGGTCCCGCACTGGCTGTGGGAGTTTTATTGTCGTCGTTGCGGGCCGTATGTCTCACGTCATGGCCGAACTTGGGCCACGCCACGTTTCCCAGAGAGCCCGAACTGCTGTCAAAGGCATAGAGCCTGCCGTCCTGTGACCCCACATAAACAGCGCCGCCAAATCCGATGGTGGGTGATGAGGAGACCTCGCCCCCGGTTTCAAACCGCCATTTCAGGACGCCGTTCGACGATTGAATGGCGTACAGCCAGTAATCATCCGACCCTGCATAGAGGGTTCCGTCCGAACCGATCGCCGGGGAGGAATGGACCGGATCATCGGGATCGAGAAATACCCAGGTCTGGGTCCCTGCCGTCAGATTGAGTGCATAGAGGTTGGCGTCAGTCGCGCCGACGTAGAGGGCCGTACCGTCGACGGCAGGTGAAGATAGGACGGGACTCTTGACGTCGAATTCCCATTTCTTTGTGCCGTCGTCCATGTTGAGGGCATAGACCTTGCCATCCTCTGATCCAACATAGACAATTTTGGTGGCTCCGCTCTCATATATGGCAGGAGAGGCGGAAATGATTCCCCCGGTCTCAAACTCCCACTTCTTCTTACCGGTTGATTTAATGGCATACAGCTTGTGATCGTGAGATCCCACATAGACGTTGCCCTCCGCATCGATGGCAGGGGACGAGGTTACTTTCCCTCCGGTCACAAAGGGCCACTCAGCTCTTTCAGCCGTTCCGTCCGACGAACTGATGGCGTAAACCTTACCATCTTCCGATCCTATGTAAATGATGCTCAGATTACTGATCGCCGGAGAGGAAGAAATCGCCGCCCCGGTTGTAAATTCCCATTTTTTGGCCCCGTCCGACCCGATGGCATACACCTTGCCGTCCGTCGATCCCACAAAGATCGTGATGGCATTGCCGTAATATTGAACTCCCGGGGATGAGGTTACCTTGCCCCCGGTTCCAAATTGCCACGCCTTGGTCCCGTCCGGCCGTACGGCATATACATTCCCGTCCTCCGATCCCACGTAGATCGTTCCGTCCTGACCGATGGCCGGGGACGACGTTATGCTCCCCACCGTCCCTTCCGCAGGGAACACCCACTTCTGATCGCCTGCTGCTGCCCACAGGGCGCCCGGACAGCAGAGGGACAAAACGGACAAGACTGCCGCCCCATACATGGCTCTTAATCGTGCCCGATATCTCCGCATTTCGTTGCCTCCTTTACCCGGTCCGCCAAGCCTGAACGGAACCGCCATCCGATGAATTTTTCAGCTATTACCATGAAATCGGGTCGCACTCAAGGGCAAATCAGCGGTCATCGGTCAGGGGAATAGAGGTAAGCTGTTAGCTGTCGAACCGGTAAGCTGATGAGTCTGGGTGAAAAGCGGGATCGAGCGCATCAGCCATCAACCATCAACTCACAGGTAGAGGACTCCTCCCCGTTTGTATTTGACACACAGGCGGCAGCCGCTTATACTCATTGCCGAATCCTGACCGCTGTTCACCGCTCACTCTCCATTTTTCGAAAGACCTAAGGGGTGTCGAATATTGCGTAAACCAAGGATCCCCTCTTCATCGGGGCTGCGGAAGATCTCTTTTTTATTCTGTCTCGCCATGTTCCTGAGTGCCCAGTGCTACGCAGAGGTCCAAAAAGGTCCGGAGGCGACGGCCGACCCGGCGGGCAGTCCCTTTGCACAAGGAAAGGTCTCTTTTCAACTCGTTTCCGGGGCACTCTTTTCTCTTACGAACCTCCCGGAAGACAGTCCTGTCTTCAATTATGCCCAGACCAACCTGCGGCTGGGCTGGATGTTAGCCACTCCCGGGCCTCAGGAAGGCTTCCTGAGAGGAAACTGGGAAGGTCTGGTGGAGATCTCCAATTCCATTATCTTCAAGGGACCTGGCAATTATATCGGCGGCGTAACCGGCCTGCTGCGATACAACTTCGTCCAGCCGGATTGGAAGGTGATTCCCTACATCCAGGGGGGCGTAGGGATCGTGTACAACGACGCGTACAAGGATGAAACCCAGCAGGCCATCGGCCAGGCTATCGAGTTTACACCCCAGTGCAGCCTGGGACTTCATTATCTGATCGCCCGCAAATGGTCTCTGGACGTTGAGGGGATGTTCCACCACATTTCCAACGCCGGGATGTCGAAACGCAACCGCAGCATCAATGCAGTGGGCGGGTTCCTGGGAGTTACCTATTTCTTTTGAGCGGATTAAGCGTCGGCAATAAGGGAGGATGCCGTGGACATCATCTATTCAACAGTATTGGCCATACCCCTTTATCAGGTAGGGTTGCTGCTCGCTTTGAGTACACTGGGACTCCTTTTTGGAAGCGTGAGAATAGCCTTGATCATCAACTACATGTTTGTTCTGTATTGGGGCTACGGCCTCGGCCGGGAGGCGGTACTGGGAGAGGGCACCCCTGCGTTGAATATGTTTAATTTCTGCTATTTCGGGTTCGGTTTGGCAATTATTGTGCTTGCCCTGATCGGGCTTTTGCACCGTACCGATTGAGAATCAACCGGCAACAAAGGTCAGAGGACAGAGGTCGGAGGTCGAAACGCGGAAAAGCTGATATGCAACCCGGGTGACAGGATCTCCGCGCTGCAACCATCAACGAGCAACCCGCAACGAGCAACCATCCATGAATCAGCAACGCAAAATTTCCGCGGTCATCTTTGATTGCGACGGGGTCATGTTCGACTCCCGCCAGGCCAACATCAATTTCTACAACCACCTCCTCTCGCGCTATGGCCTTCCGCCCATGGCAGAGGAGCAGATCCATTATGTCCACATGAACACGGCCGATAAATCGGTCCGGCATATCTTTGCGGGGACCCCGTTCACAGAGGAGGCCCAGGCCTACCGGATGCAGATGGATTATGCGCCGTTCATCAAGGACATGGTCATGGAACCCGGCCTGAAAGAACTCCTCAAGCATCTCAGGCCCAGGGTAGGGCTGGCCGTTGCCACCAACCGAAGCAACACCATCGGGGATGTCCTGGATCAAAACAGTCTGAGTGGGCTTTTTGATATTGTCGTATCGTCTTTGGATGTGGAAAATCCCAAACCCCACCCGGAATCGATTTACAAAATCCTTGATTTCTTTTCCCTGAACCCGGACCAGGCCGTCTACATCGGCGATTCCCCCATCGACCTTGAAACCGCGGAGGCGGCGGGGGTCCATTTTATCGCCTACGGGAATGGAAGCCTGCCGGCCCCGGTAAGGGCCGCGAGCATGGCTGAGGTGGAAAAGGTCCTGGCAGAAATCGAGCAGCAATAGCTTAAAAGCTCAAAGTTTAAAGCTCAAAGCAAGGAGGCACACCAGTTTTCAGCTTCTTACTTTGAGCTTTCAGCTGTGAGCTATTTCAGGTAGGATCCAAATTCCTTTTCGATGTAGGAACTGGGCGCTGCAAAATTGATGGGGGTATTGGGAAAACCGAAGCTTACAATCCCTATGACCTTGCCGTCGCGGTCCACCACAGGCCCCCCGCTGTTGCCCGGAATCACCGGCGTGGAAAACTGCACCTGGTCCCCTCTGAATTTATAAGGAGGCCGTTTCATCTTGGCCTCTTTCTTCCAGTCGGCTTCCGGAAACATACGGCTGAAATTCCCCTTTGTAATGGTTTGCTTGAAGGCCAGCAAAGGATTTCCGATGGCCCAGAGTTCCTCGCCGGGCTCGAGGGTATGGGGATCTCTGATCTCCAAATAAGGGTTCGGCCGGTCTATGGCGACCTGAAGCAGGGCCAGATCGTGATGGCCGCTCTTTTTCAGGATCCGCACCCTGTATTTCCGAGGGTCGCCGGGAACTTCGGCCTCCATACTGTAGGTAGCGCCCTCCACCACGTGTTTGGCCGTCACGGCCAGGCCCTTGTCATTGATGAAAAAGCCCGATGCCCCGCCTTTCTTGTTTTTGATCCTGAAGGTGCACCGGACCGCGTGTTCAATCGGGCTCCTGGCAACCACCGGGGCGGTTTCTTCCGTGGAGGGCGCCTCCTTGAACCTTCTTTCCTCCACCTCTCCGCCGCTCTCCTCAGGGACCGGAGGGGTGTCGGAAAAATGGGCTTGTCCGTCACTGTCCCGCCAGATGTAGACCTTTTTGGCCCATCCGTCCCCTGCAATCAGGGAGAAAATCCCCAAGAGGAGAATCAGAGGTATGATATATCGCTTCATGTTCCGGATTTCTTCGCTATTCGATTCCAGGGATGTCGCCGACTCGTTTCATTATTCACTATTCATTTCTGAATGGCTTTCAGGCGCTGCCTGAACCCGAAGGCCCAAATGGGTAAAGGATTAGGATGTTGTAACCTCTCTGTGACAGGAATGCCACGATCTCGGGCGGGAGGTTCAGCGGGGTAGCGAGCACGGAACCGCCTCTGTGGTCGTAAAAGGTAATCCCGGACAGGGTCAGTTTGACATTTCTCGACTTGTCGGCCCTGTTCGCCATAAACGCATGGGGACCTCGCTCAAATCGAACATCCAGAAACTCTAAAATCTTGGAAACCATTTCAACCGGTTCTTTTTCCTGCGCCAGGCAGAGGACTGAAATCCCGGTGTCTTTCAGGAGGGAGACCACATCCGGGTTGAGGCCTCCCAGATCGATAATATGTCGCCGTCCCCCCATTTCCAGGTAGAAATCCGCCTGGACCGTGAATCTGAAGTCCTCATTACGGGTCGCATAGGCCGGGATGTTCACCCGGGCGGTGAACGGCTGGCCTCTGAGGTTCAGGACCGCCTCTACTAATGCCGCAGCGTCTGTTGCCGTCCGGGCTTTTGACGATGCACCGGCATCTGACGGGCCTTCGTCGATGGAAGGATATTCAATGACCTCCACCCCTATCCGCTTCAGATAGTCCTTTATGGTGCGGGGGAGACCCTGGCTTCGTCCGTCCATCAGGTTGATAACGACAAACTTCGGCCCTTTCCCTGAACGGGTTTCAGGCGGCGTAACGATCCAATCTCCGGTGATGCTCACCGGGATGTTCCCCCCCAGCGTCAGGGGAGCCCCCTTTTTAAAGATCTGCGGGTAGCTGAAGGCATTTATTATCTTATCCAGGGCGGAGCGCAGATCATCACTGGCGGAGAGTCGCACCACCCGGTAATTTGCCCAGGTCGATTCCAGGACCCTGGACATTTTCTGCGGAAGCGCGTTGTGCACGTCCACAATCACTGTGATCCCCTTTTGAAGACGGACAATCGGGTAGGATTGAGCATCCAGGTTGATGTGTCCGCCCGAGGCCATGGGGATGAAATGTTCCCCCGAATGGACCCACTCTTCCCCCATTCTCGAAATAACCGTGCCCAGACCATCCGTGATGATGATGGTCGCCTCACCGGTCCTCTCTGTACGCAGACCGCCCTCTCCCGGCGCCGATGTCACCGGCTTTAAAGATGCGGGCCAGGGTTTGGGAGGCGGGGGCGTATCCTTCACAGGGGGTTCAGGCCTGCCCTTGACAGGGGGAGGCGAGGGGGGCGGCGTCTTTGGCGGCAAAGAGGGCGCGGGCTGAGGAGGCTGCGGCCGTTCCATGGGGGCCGGCGCCTTGAGGGCCACTCGGCGGGGAGATTTTTCCAGGTCCCGAAGGACAGGGGCAGGCAGCCTCTCTCCAGTATCGGCACGTTCCGGCGGGTAGTGAGGGAGATTGATGACCTGCCCGACCGACAGTTGATTCGGGTCGTTGATGGAGGGATTGCACGCTGCAAAAAGCCTCAGGTATTCTTGGTTGAACTGCTCCTTCGAAAGACCGTACCGCCTCATGGCCACCCGGCTCAGGATATCGCCCCGATTGACCCTGTAGGTCTCGTACTTCAATTTCCGGGGGCCCCCTTCCTCTGATCCGTGGTCCGGGACCACCTTCACCAGGATGACGATCTTTTCACCCGGCTGGATCATATCGAGACTGTGCAGGGAGGAATTCAGCTTTCTTAATATGGAGAGGAGTTCAGGGAGATTCTGCTCCTTGATCAGGCCTTTTTCCCGAAGGATCTTTGCCAGCCAGTCTCCTTCCTTCACCACATATTCCTCTGTTTGAAAGGTCCCGTCGTCCACGGGGAGCGTTTTGTCAACGGTCTTGGCCGCGGCCGGCTCTTTGAAAAGAGAGGGGAAGTCTTTTGCCGGAGCATCAACCGTCGGTGTCGGATGGGCGACGCTCGTGTCCCGGTATTCTTCGGAATAAAAGGGAGGCGTCTTCTCTCCGGCCCGGGGGATGGCCGGTACGATGAAGCCAAGGATCAGGAGGAACAGCCAGGCTCTGAGACAAATGCGGATATACTTCCTATGATCGTTGCTCAACATCGAATCATCCTTATCACTCAAAACCTCAAAGCCACCCCGGTGAAACGAAGGCAAAAAATGGTTTCACAGGGCAGGCAAAGAGGGGTGTGTTACCGTGAATAACGAAACTGCTAAGGAACGTCCCGCTGGCCTCGCTTTCATTGATCAGCGCGCCGTGCTTTATCCGCTTCCAAAACAGAACGATACTTGGATAGGCCTTTCGCGCTGCGCCCAGCGTAGAGCTTCCAGCCGAGATTGAAGTGCTCAGCCAGTTTCCGATAGTACTCCGCATCCGGCTTGAAGCACCAAAGCGCCTGCCTCGCCGCTTTAAAACTCTTAAACTTCTCTATCGGCATCTTATGCCTTTTTCCTTTCCAGGAGTTCTTTCAAGAAAAGGGCGTCTCCCTTATCCTCTGGCCGAATCGTCCCTTCTTTCAATTTCAATAGACTTTCGGCCGTAGCAACTCGTATTTTTTGCCCTTGAACCTCCATAATCTCATATTCCAAGTCTTCATATGTTGCAGTTTCTCCCAATTGCCCCAGGAACTCATCCCTTTTGGCTTTTGTCTGACTGGGGCTCAGCATCCGGTCAATCCTGATAAACTGACTAAACTACCAACATCCCCCATCACACGATTCCTATGCTCGCGAAAGGAAATTGTCCAAAACAAAGATCTTCCTTCTTCGAAAGAAAACAGGGCTCTCTGCGATGGATATGGCTTTGAGATTCTCGTAGCCGGAAACAAACCAGGGCTCTCTGCAAGGGGGAACCTCCCAGACCCAATCAGGGGGATCGACGCCCAATTCGTCACACAGACACTCTACAGTGGAGGCCAGCATCGAATCGATCTTTTCATGATCCAGCCTTAACGCCAATCTTATGAGAGCAGGATTCTTGGTACGGCGAAAATCATCCACAAATTCCATAAACGGTATGCGCCAGTTCTCCCCATACTCCAGCATTGCGGCCTTAACTTCCTGAATGGTCCTCGGTTTCACCGAACAGCTCCTCAAGAAAAAACTGCGTGGCCGGCTTGATGATCCTGCGCGGATAATACTTTTCGATGATCTTAAAGACATCCTGAATGGATGGGACCTGTAGGGCTTTAATTAGAAAGGCAATATCCGCTCCATCCGTTGCGTCGATTCTTGCCGAAAGAGATTTCATGGCCAATAGATATTCCGCGTCGGCAACCATGACGGTTAAATGGGGCAGGTTCAGGAATACCTTTCTGGGATGCTCGACAAGAAACCCTTTAACGCCATCATTCAGCCAATCAGGCGGCAAATCATATTCCGCCGCAATCTCCTTGGCCGCTTTCCTTATTACTTCGGCCGGCTGAAAAATACCATCTACATCTTTCGTGCTGGGTCTTGCCTCGTAAACCAGGCACATGACAGCGCCACCATACAGGCAGATCTCCCCTTTGACATTCCGTTCCTGAAGCTTTGAGTTGATTAGGTGCAAATATTTAAGGATCTCATTTTTCAGCATGCTGGACCTAAATCAAATCAATTATCACACGAAGCCCCAAAGCCACCCCGGTGAAACGACGGCAAAAAATGGTTTCACAGGGCAGGCAAAGAGGGGGATGGGTCTTTTGGGTTGCTGTGGATGACGAAACTGCGAAAGAACGCCCCCTATTCCACCGCAATTGAATTTTAAAAGAGCGTCCCGTTGGCCGTTGGCCATTTCACCAACACTCGGGAGCCTGGCAACGAGAAAGTCAACAACGCAACAACGTCCCTGTAGCCACAGGGTCCTTTATTCCTCACCCATCTCCCTCAATATCGATTCCTCAACGATTTCGGGAACCTGAATCGGAGCAAAATAGGATGAAGGGTACAAATAGTCTTCTCCGCTTTCATCAATCACGCGGATATCCCCATCCAGGGCAGCTTCTTCGTCCGGAACGACCCGATAGATCT
>JAWOIH010000061.1:0-2863 GCA_046484725.1 Candidatus Desulfacyla sp.
GCTGGTGATCAGGAAGTGGAGCACCTCGGGGGAAATCGTGCCCTGGTTTGCAAGGTAGAGGGCCGTCTCAAGGCCCACCGCATTGCCTCCGATGATTACAACCCGTTTTCCCACCCCTTTTCTCTCTGAAAGCACATCCCATGCCGTCACCACCTTCTCATGGCGGATGCCTGGAATATCCGGCAAGGAAGGGACGGCCCCTGTCGCCAGGATCACGGCATCCGGGCTGTTGCTCCTCACAAAGGCGACATCGGCTTCTGTGGAAAGGCGGAGTTCAACCGGGAGGGCCCGCAGATTGTTTTCCAGATCCCGTGCCGCCTGAACGATCTCCTTTCTTCCAGGAATGGACTCATTGAGGAGAAGCTGCCCGCCCAGAGAGGGGGCTCTTTCTACAAGAAGGACGCGATGGCCCCGCTCCGCGGCCGTGCAGGCCGCTTTCATCCCGCCGGGACCCCCTCCTATGACGAGGACTTTCTTCGCCTGAGAGGCCGGTGTGACGCTTGTGTCCCATTCCATGCCGGCCCTCGGATTGACAAGACAGGTGACCGGCCTGAGCTGAAAGATGCGATCAAAACAGCCCTGGTTGCAGGCCACACAATGATAGATGAGGTTCGCCTTGCCTTTGCCGGCTTTGTTGGGGAGATCGGGGTCGGCCAGGAGCCCCCTGGCTATGGTGACCATGTCGGCCTCGCCTTGGCGTATGACCTCCTCCCCCAGGCAGGGATCATTGATGCGGTTGCTGGCAATGACCGGGGCACGGACGACCGACTTTATGCCCTGAGCGAGGTACCTGAATGCGCCCTGGGGAACGTGCATGGTTAATTGAGGAATGCGGGTCTCGTGCCATCCTCCCGTGACATTGAAAAGGTCGATCCCTGCTTTATCCAGTTCAGCGGCAAAAATCCGGGCCTCCCGGTTGGTGTGCCCTCCTTGCATAAAGTCATTGCCGGCCAGTCGGATGATCACAGGGTAGTCGGGTCCCACGGCCTTGCGCACCTTTTCAACCACTTCGAGTCCGAAGCGCATCCGATTCTCCAGAGGGCCCCCATACTCGTCGTTCCTCAAGTTGGTGATGGGAGAGAGGAACTGGCAGATCAGGTATCCGGCGCTCCCGAGGATCTCCACAGCGTCGAAGCCGGCTTTTTTTGCCCGCAATGCAGCCTCGGCAAACTTGTCCTGAACCCCGGGAATCTCTTCCAATTCCAAAGCCCGAGGAGTCTCTCCCGTGAGTTTGGAACGGACCGCGGATGAGGAGAAGGGCTTGCGCCCTCCGATCATGGCGGAATGGGTGTAGCGCCCGGCCTGATAAAGCTGAGCCGCGATTCGTGCACCGCCCTCCTTGACCACGCGGGTCAGTCTTTCAAGGCCCGGGACAAAACGGTCGTGGTTGAGTGAAATCATGCCTGCCATGCCGCCGTATTCGTCCACAGGACAGCCGCCCACGATGATAAGTCCCACCCCCCCCCGAGATCTCTCGGCGTAAAATTCCACGAGCTGATCCGTTACTTCCCCCTGGGGGGTATAGCCGAGGTGCATGGCCGTCATGACAATGCGATTCTTGAGATGCATGCGGTTGATCTGAATGGGTGAAAAAAGAAAAGGGTATTCACTCATCATGTCGTTTCCTCTCTTCCTTGTTTATTTTCAGGGAAAAAATTTCCAGTGACCATAGACCAGAGAGAAGTGATCCATGTCCACGCAGAGGCATCATAAGCAAAAGGAAAGGATAGTTCAAGAAAATCGATCCCCGGACGACCTTGCTGCCTGCGAAGCCGGGGGAGAAGGGCGAAAGGAAAAGCACTCCCATCCATAATACACATGGCCGAGCATGAGGGGGACCTCAAAAAGAGAGGAGTCGGGTGTCAGTGATCCGGCCTATTCGAGGTGCTTTCTCAAGGAATTCTACTCCCCGATAATCTTGATGAGCGCTCTTTTTTTTCGGCGACCGTCGAACTCTCCGTAAAAAACCTGCTCCCACGGTCCCAGATCAAGCGTCCCGCCCGTAATGGCGATCACCACCTCTCTTCCCATGATCTGACGTTTCATGTGGGCGTCGGCATTGTCTTCGCCCACGTTATGGCGATACTGGGAGACGGGCTCGTGGGGCCCCAGCTTCTCCAGCCAGGCGTCATAGTCCTGATGAAGTCCCTTTTCATCGTCATTGATGAAGACCGATGCGGTAATGTGCATGGCATTCACCAGCACCAGCCCTTCCGTGACGCCGCTTTCCTTCACCGCTTCTTCCACCTTCGAGGTGATGTTGACAAAACCTCTCCTGGAAGGCACATGAAACCAAAGCTCTTTGCGAAGACTCCTCATTGCGTGCTCCTTCATGAAATCTGCTATGAAATCTGCAAACGCAGATTTCATAAAACGCCCCGTCAGGGCTCAATACCTTTAACCGCGGACAGGGGTTCGCTTGTAGGGTTCATCCCACAGTTGCATAAAACGGCTCATTCAGACGAAGGGCGTTGATACGAAAGCCCGTGTCGGTATTGGCCGATCCTGGATCCTGGTTCCTGGATTCTGGATTTTGCGGATGTCATGATTAAGGAAGTCCTGGGTATCCAGCATCGAGTATCAAGCATCCAGCATCAGCCCGTAAAGTGCACCCATCTCAGCATACCGACAATGCCGGCTGAGAAGATCTTATGCAACGTTAGAATACACCCCTTACGGCATATGACCTGGTCGTGTTGACTTATGCTTTTTCATCCCTATAAATTCAATATAATAGAAAGGAGGGTAGAACCATGGAAACAACAAAGCTATCCATACCCAACATTTCTTGCGGCCATTGCGTCATGGCGATCAAGAGGGAACTGGGCGAACTCAAAGGCATCGCCGGCGTTGAGGGGGATCC
>JAWOIH010000081.1:0-5879 GCA_046484725.1 Candidatus Desulfacyla sp.
CCTTTCTGATAGGGTCTATCCGTCGTCATGGCGTCAAAGGCATCGGCCACGGCCAGTATCTTGGCGCCTAAGGGGATATCCTTGTCCGGGAGACCGCGGGGATACCCTTTGCCGTCGGGCCGCTCGTGGTGACAGTGGACATAATCGAGGGCCGGGCCCAGGAAATCGAGGGCATGGAGGATCTTGACCCCTGTAGACGGATGGCTGATGATCTCCTTGACCACATCCGGGGGGTTCTTGGCCTCGTGAGGGCTGAAAAGCCGGTCCGAAAACCCGATCTTGCCGATATCATGCAGGATCCCGCCCAATCGGACGTATTCCACATCTTCCTCCGTCATTTGCATCGCACGGGCGATCTGAACGGCGAGGTGGGCGACCCTTTCCGCATGACCCTCGGTATAGCTATCCCTGGCAGCCAGGGCATTGGCCATGGCCGAAACCGCGTTGATGGTGTTCCGGCGGATCCGCTCGTTGAGTTCCTCCAGTTCCTTCACCATCAGCTCCAACCGGTATTCCCTGGCCTCCACCTTCACCATCATGAGGCCCATGGCCTCGGCGATGGCACGTACCGGTTCGGGCTGATCCTCCCGGGTCAGTTCCATGATATCGTTGGAGTATCTGCCTGCGGCGATCTCCTCGATGATCTCCAATAAATGATCAACAGACATCTCTCAGCATCCAGCCCCCTACCCTCTCGTCATATAGACCAGAAACTCACGGTTTCCTTTAGGCCCTAAAAGAGGGGAGGGAATATGTCCTCGAACCTGCCATCCCGAGTCTTCAAAAAAGCGGGTCAAGCCCTCAATGACCTCCCGGTGAAGGAGAGGGTCCCGCACCACCCCCCCCTTTCCCACCTTCCCTTTTCCCACCTCAAATTGGGGTTTGATGAGCGCAATAATAAAGGCGTCATCCACCAGAAGTCGGGAAACCGGGGGGACAACCTGTTTGAGCGAGATAAATGAGACATCGATGACCGCCCCGTGGGCAAGGGCCTTTAGACCTTGGGGGCTCAGGTACCGTATGTTCGTCTTTTCAAGGACCTCCACCCGCGGGTCTTGACGGAGGGTCCAGTCCAACTGGCCGTAGCCCACATCGATCGCAATGACCTTTCGGACGCCGCGCTTGAGGAGACAGTCGGTAAAACCGCCGGTGGACGCCCCCACGTCCAACAGGGTAAGCGCCCGGACGCCTACTGAAAAGTGATCGAGCGCCGCCTCCAGTTTCTGGCCGCCCCGGCTGACATAGGGAGGGCGGGATTCCTTCAGGGTAATCGCCGCCTCATCCAAAACAGGATGCCCCGGCTTGTCAACCCGCATCCCATCCACCCAGACGAGACCGGCCATGATCATGGCCCGTGCCTTTTCCCGACTCCCAACCAGGCCCCTGTCCACCAGAAGACGATCCAATCTCGGCCGTCCCTTTCCGGCAGGCTCAGAGACCTTATTTCCACCCGACCTGGTGCGCCCGGTATCTTTCATGAGAATCTTTGCTTGTAACTTCTACGCAAGATGCGACCCTGTTGGGAGGAACTTAACCCCTACATTTTATTGTGATAAGGTTTCAGATCCCAGGTTTCGGGTGTCAGGGATTGCTGTTTCCTGATCTTGCCCTTGTCTTTCCTCTAACCTGAACACTGAAACCTGTCGTCACTCACACCGGTTCTTGTCCTTTTTGACGGGATTTCAGGGAGTAAGGGACTCGGCAGGTGTAAGCCATCCATCATGCGAGGAGGCTCCTCGCCTCCCGCAGGATCCCGGCGGCGTCAAGCCCGTATTTCGCCCTCAGGACATCCTGGGGGCCGTGCTCCACGAATTTGTCTGGAAGCCCGATCCTCCTGACGCGAACGTCTCTTAAGCCGGCGTCATTGAAAAGTTCGAGCACGGCCCCGCCGAATCCCCCCTGCCGGATGTTTTCCTCCACCGCCAGGACCCGGCCCGAGGCGGCCGCGATGTCCACCAGACTGCTGTCCAGCGGTTTGACAAACCGGCAGTTCACCACGCCCACAGAGACCCCTTCCTTTTCCAGGACGGCAGCAGCCTCCAGGGAGGGGGCAACCATGCTCCCCAGGGCAAAGATCTGCAAGTCCTTCCCCTCCTTGAGGACCTCTGCTTCGCCGATCGGAAGCAATTTGTACTCGGGGTCTATGGCCGCGCCGACCCCTTTCCCCCGGGGGTATCGGATGGCCACAGGTCCCGAATGGTGCAGGGCCGTGTAGAGCATATGCCTCAATTCGTTTTCGTCCTTGGGGGCCATGAAGGTCATGTTGGGAAGGCTGCGCAGATAGGTGATATCGAAATGGCCGTGATGGGTCGGCCCGTCCTCGCCCACAAGACCGCCCCGGTCCAGGGCAAATACCACCGGAAGGTTGGTGAGACAGACATCATGGATGATCTGATCATAGGCCCTCTGGAGAAAGGTGGAATAGATGGTCACCACCGGCCTGAACCCCTCGGTGGCAAGCCCCGCGGCAAAGGTCACGGCGTGCTGTTCGGCGATGCCCACATCCAGGAACCGGTCCGGAAAGATCCGGGAGAACTCGGCCAAACCCGTGCCCTCAGGCATGGCCGCGGTAACGGCAAACACCTTGTCGTTTTTTTGGGCCAAATCCACCATGGTACTCCCGAAGATGGAGGTGTAGGACGGGGGCGTTTTGGGCTTGTCTTTGGGGGGGGAACCCGTGGGGATTTCAAATGAGCCCACGCCGTGGAAATAAGCCGGGTCCTTTTCGGCAAAGTCATAGCCCTTTCCCTTCACCGTCAGGGCATGGACCAGGACAGGGCCCTCCAGATGGGAGGCATTGGTAAAGGCCTCGATCAGCCGGTCGAGGCGGTGGCCCTGTATCGGCCCGATGTATTTGAACTTGAATGCCTCGAACATCATGCCCGGGGTAAAAAAGGTAATGAACGAGTCCTCGCTCTTGCGGACAAAGCTGAGGATGTTTTCCCCCACGCCCGGCAGGGACTTGATAAAGTTCTCCAGGTCCTTCCTCAGATTGACGAATCGCCTGCCGGTCATCTTCCGGCTGATGAACGATGAGAAGGCCCCCACATTGGGGGCGATGGACATGGCGTTATCATTCAGGACGACGATCAGGTCCTTTTCGGTCTCCCCGGCCTGGTTAAGGCCTTCAAAGGCCATGCCGGCGGTCATGGAACCGTCGCCGATCACCGATATCACCTTGCTCTTCTCACTCTTGAGTTCCTTGGCCGTTGAGATCCCGAGACCCACGGAGATGGAGGTGCTGCTGTGCCCGGTATCAAAGGTATCGTAGGGGCTCTCGGCCCTCTTGGGAAACCCGCTGATCCCCCCATAGGTCCTGAGGGTATGGAACCGGTCCCTCCGTCCGGTAATCAGCTTGTGGGCGTAGGCCTGATGCCCCACATCCCAGATGATCTTGTCCTTCGGGGCATCAAAGACGTAATGGAGGGCAAGGGCCAGTTCGACGGCCCCCAGGCTGGGCGCCAGGTGCCCGCCGGTCCTGGATGTGGTCTCGATGATCTGCTGGCGGATTTCTCCCGCCAACTGCTGGAGGTCCTCAAGGGAGAGGCCCTTCAGGTCCGCCGGGCTGTCGATGGTGTCCAGCAGTCTCTTAGGTGTCTCAGGTGTGGTCATTTTTTTCTCTCGATAATATATTGAGCAATCCGGCGAAGGGGTTCAGCCCTGTGGTCAAATTCACGAAGTGCCTCAATCGCCCCCTGAACCAGTTCCCGCTCGATAGCCTTGGATGGATTCAGACCGAGGACTGCAGGGTAGGTCATCTTTCCCTTTTTTTCATCGGCCCCGGCCCGTTTTCCCATGGTCTCGCTGTCGCCCTCTATGTCCAGGATATCGTCTGAAATCTGAAAGGCGAGACCGATTTTTTCCCCGTAGGAGGTGACCGCCCTCAACTGCGATCCATCAGCGCCCGCCAGGATGGCGCCGGAGGCTACGGATGCGGTAATCATGGCCCCTGTTTTGTGGGTGTGCATGAATTTTACAACCCCAAGGTCGGCCGGCCTCCCCTCCCACTGGATATCAACAGCCTGCCCCCCCACCATTCCCTCGTGACCGGCCGCCCGGGCGATCACCCGGATTGCCTGAAGCAGGGACTGAGGGGATACCCGCCCTGAAATCTCCGGCGAGGTCATGACGCTGAAGGCCTCGGTCAGGAGGCCGTCTCCTGCCAGCAGGGCAATCGGTTCTCCAAATACCTTGTGATTTGTGGGCTTACCCCGCCTCAGGTCGTCGTCATCCATCATGGGAAGGTCGTCATGGATCAGAGAGTAGGTATGAATGATTTCAAGGGCGCAGGCCACCGGCAGGACATTGTCTCCGGAACCGCCCACGGCCTCGGCCCCGGCGATGCAGAGGATCGGCCTGAGCCGCTTGCCGCCTGCAAAGAGGCTGTATCGCATGGCCTTCATGAGGTCGGAGGTGAGCCCTTCCGATTCCGGAAAATAGCCCTGTAGCGCGGCGTCCACGATGCCCCTTTTCTCTGCAAGATATGCCTTGAAATCCAAAACCGCTTCAGAGGACATCATAACTCTCCGTTCAATTCGAAGGGCGCCTCACTCAGCCTTCCGCCGCTCTCCTTTACAAGGAGCGTCACCTTTTTTTCTGCCGCTTCAAGTTCCTTGGAGCAGAACCTTGCCAGGGCCATTCCCTCTTCAAAGACCTTCAGGGAATCACTCAATGACAGGTCGCCCCCCTCGAGCCCCTGGACGATCTCTTCCAACCGCTCCATTGCGTCTTCAAACTTCTTTTCGGCCATAGCCGCCCCTCATATCTTCAAAGTCTCCCGGTTTCACCGGGGGCGTATCCACAGGCAATCAGATCCTTACTACCCGAACAGGGGGAAAAATGCAAGTCCCTGGGGAACCTCGGTGGAACGGTTGAGGCATCGCCCCCCGCTGGATCCCGCTATGTCCGATAGTCGTACACGCCCTTACCGGCCTTCCTCCCCAGATGGCCCGCCCTGACCAGCTTCACCAGGAGAGGGCAGGGCCGGTATTTGTCGCCCAGTTCCCGGTGCAGGGTCTGCATGCAGGCCAGCATGATGTCCAGTCCAAAGGCGTCTGCAGCGGCCAGGGGGCCCATCGGATAGCCCAGACCCCGGGTGCAGCTCCTGTCGATCTCCTCTGCGGTTGCAAGGCCGGTCTCGAGGGCAAAAAAGGCCTCGTTGACCATGGGAAGATAGAGACGGTTGATGACAAAGCCGGGCGAGTCGGAAACGGTAACGGTCTCTTTCCCGCATGTATGGAGGAATTCCCTCACAATATCATGGGTTTCATCAGAGGTATCAGGCCCCCGAACCACCTCCACCAGGGGGGTCAGGGCCGCCGGGATCAGGAAATGGGTCCCGATACACCGGTCCCGGCGACGGGTGGCCGCCGCGATTTCGGCGATCCAGAGCGTGGAGGTGTTGCTGGCCAGGATGGCGGTTTGAGGCGCGGCCTCATCCATCCGTTGAAAGGTCGCTTTTTTGACCTCGATATCCTCATAGACCGCCTCGATCACCAGGTCTGCATCTTTCGCGGCATCGCGCGTGTCTGTGCCGGCAGTGATGCGGGAAAGGATCATTTCCCTCGTTTCCGGGTCGATCTTTCCCTTCTTCTCCTGGCCCTGCAGGAATGACTCAATGTTTCCGAGGCCCTTGTTCACATTGTCCTTGGAGGTCTCGACCATAAACGTTTCAAAGCCGGCCCTGGCGCAAACGATCCCGATCTGGCTCCCCATGGTCCCCATGCCGACGACGCATACTTTTCTGATGGCCACCCTGCTCACCCCTTATCTTGAAACGACATGACGATTGGCTCTCCCGATAGATTGTCTTCTCCGCTTAGATCCACATCTTTCGTTGGATCTGTACCTGCAGGTGCGAATTCATTCTCACATTCCCG
>JAWOIH010000116.1:0-8180 GCA_046484725.1 Candidatus Desulfacyla sp.
GGCCAAAGGGCAAGGAGCAGAAAGCAGGGAGCAGGGAGGAGGGAGCAGGGAGTAAGCAGCAGGGGGTAGGGAGCAAAGGGCAGCGGGTGAGAAAATGAGAGGATGAGAAGGTGAGGCTGCGAGGAGTGCTCTCATAAACCAGCAGCGAGCAACCAGCAACGAGCAAGGAGCAACCAGAGGCATCTGTGCACGATCTTTTTGGGCTTATTCGACCCAGGCTCCAGGGCCTGAGAAACCAGATGACCCGTTCAGGGGGATCGGGGAAGAAACGGGCCTTGATCATGGGCGGGTTGGGGGTCGCCTTCTGTGCAGGGATGTTTGGGGTCTCGTGCCGGGTCCTGGGCTATTTTCAGTCTGTGGAGATGATCGGCGATCTCCTGGCGCGTCAGCTCCTCTCCATGGTGTTGCTGACCTTTTTTTCGCTTCTTATTTTCAGCAGCATTATCACGGCCCTTTCCAATCTTTACCTCTCAAAGGATCTTGAACTCTGCCATTCCTTGCCCGTGTCTGTAGAGACGCTCTTTATATCGAGATCGCTTTACACATTTGTGGACAGCTCGTGGATGGTCATTTTTTTCGGCCTGCCTGTTTTTCTGGCCTATGGCTATGTGTACAGGCCGGGGCCTGAATTCTATGTTTCTCTGGTTCACATGAACGTGGCCATGGTGGTGATTGCATGCAGCAGCGGGATTTTTCTGACCATGGCCCTGGTCCATGTTTTTCCTGCGCAACGCACCAGGGATGTTATCCTCCTCCTCTCCATACTGATGGTGGTGGCCCTCTACCTCCTGTTCCGGTTCCTCAGGCCTGAGCGACTGGTCAATCCCGAGGCCTTTTTCACGGTCGCGCAGTATATGACCGCCCTTAAGGCCCCTGACTCTCCATACCTCCCCACCCACTGGGTGGCCGAGACCCTGTGGGGGCATCTAAATGGATTTAAAGATCGTGGCTATCTATTTGAAATGCTTCTTACATGGAGCACGGCCGGGGCCGCTGTGGTGATCAATGTCTGGATGGCCCGGCGCATCTATTTTGAGGGCTTTTCCAAGTCCCAGGAGGCCAGGAAACGGCGGCCCGCGGCCCGGCGCCTCCTTGACCTTCTGATCGTCGGTGTATCGAGACCGTTCGGCAGGGATCTGGCCTCCATCATCGCCAAAGACCTCCGCGTATTTTTCAGGGACAATACCCAGTGGTCTCAACTGCTGTTGTTGGGGGCATTGATTGTTGTTTACCTCTACAATTTCAGCGTGCTTCCTTTGGATAAGAGTCCTATCCGTTTGGATTTCCTTCAGAATCAACTGGCATTTCTGAATATGGGACTGGCAGGGTTTGTGCTGTCGGCCATCTGCGCCCGCTTTGTTTTTACGGCCGTGAGCGCCGAGGGGGAGGCATACTGGATCATCCGGACATCGCCACTGAGACTCAAACGGTATCTGTGGGGAAAATACCTCTTCTTTGTTTTTCCCATACTCATCCTGGCCGAGTTCCTGATAATCGGAACCAACCTGCTGCTCGAGGTCAGCGGGTGGATGATGGTCCTTTCAACCCTCAGCATCGGTCTTATGGTCTTCGGGATCGTGGCATTGGGCATCGGGTTGGGCGCTATGTATCCCAGGTTCAGGCATGAGAATATCGGTCAGGTCGCCACTGGTTTCGGCGGGTTTCTCTACATGGTGGTCAGCTCTATTTTTATCGCCCTGGTCATTATTCTGGAAGCAGGGCCGGTCTATATCCTGTTCATGGCCGGGGTGAGAGGAAATGTCATCTCCGGAATGCAATGGCTTTATATCATTTTCTCTTTTGCAGCGGTCCTGCTGATCAACTGGGCAGCCGTATCCCGGCCCATGAAGATGGGGTTGAAGGCATTGCAGGGATATGAGTGAGGGATAAGGCGTGAGGCATGAGGCTCAAGGCGCAAGGTAGGAAAGTGCCTAAAGTGTCTAAAGTGAACTAAAGTGCCTAAAGTTGAAAGACGACAACCCGTATTGAGCTGAAAGCTCAAAGGTCAGAGCTGAAAGCTAAAAGGTCAAGGCTGAAAGCTGAACACAACGAGGAACCGGAGACCAGGAGCCAGAGGTCGCCCCGCTGAAACAGAAGAGAAAAGGGTTTCACAGAGCAAGGAAGGGAGAGGGCAGATGTTACGAAAAATGCAGAACCCGGCAACGAGTAACCAGCAATGAGTAACCAGTAACCAGGGGCACATGATGGACGGTAACCGATCTGACAGTGAATTCGAATATGTTGGGAATCTCCACATCCATTCCCGTTACTCGGACGGGGCAGGGTCTGTGTCCGAGATCGCCCGGTCTGCGAAGAAGGCCGGTGTCGATTTTATTATTCTGAATGATCACGATCACATGACGGACTCCCTTCATCTGGAGGATGAGGGTATTTATGAGGGGGTGCATGTCTTGGTGGGTCTGGAGATCGGCCGGAGATACCACCACTATCTGGCTTTTGGTCTGCCCGAGATGGTGCGGGGAGACGGGCTGGCGCCCCAGGGGGTCATAGACCTTGTAACCCGCAACGGGGGCATCGGTTTTCTGGCCCATCCCTTTGAAAAGGGGATGCCTTTCCGGGAAAACTCGATTGCCTATACCTGGAACGATCTTTCCGTCACGGACTATGCAGGGATCTGCATCTGGAACTTTTCGTCCCGGTGGAAAGAGCGGGTCAAAGGCCCGCTGCACGGCCTTTTCTTTCTCCTGTTCAAGGCCTGGACCCTGAAGGGCCCCAGCCGGAAAACCCTCGTATTCTGGGATCGGCAGTGCCAACAGCGACGGGTCGTGGCCATCGGGGGATCAGATTCCCATGGGGCCGGTTTCAGATGGGGTCGCCTTCGGTTCGTTCCCCTTTCATACGATTACACGTTGAATTCGATCAACGTGCATCTCCTCTTAAAGACCCCCCTGTCGAAGGATTTCTCCGAGGCAAAGAACCAGATATATGAAGCGATGAGAGAGGGGCGTCTCTTCATCGCCCATGAGAACCTGAAATCGGCCCTTGGATTCCGATTCTTCTACAGAGATGAGAAAGGTCTCCAACTGTCAATGGGGGAAGAGGCCCCATTTAGGCGGGGAACCTTGTTTGTGGAGACCCCGGCAAGGGGAACGATCAGACTCATGAAAGATGGCGCCCTGCTCAGACAGTGGAGAGGAAATCGGGTCTCTTTCACGGTGGACGAAAAGGGTGTTTACCGCGTGGCGGTTTACCGCTGTATCCCCTTTTTCGGCCTTCGGCCGTGGATTTTTTCAAATCCCATCTTTTTGAGATAAATCCTTGTTCTACAATAACGTCTTGACAACCCTTATCCTGAAATATAAGAATACAAGCCGTGCCTGGGTGGCGGAATTGGTAGACGCAAGGGACTTAAAATCCCTCGAAGCTTAGCTTCGTACGAGTTCGATTCTCGTCCTAGGCACCATTGATTTCAAGGGGTTAGCCGACATGATGGTTAGCCCTTTTTTATTGAGCCCTGTTCTTCTTGTGGACGGAATGACCGTCGATTGAGATCGAACCTCCGAACTCGAAGTAGGTGCCTTCATCAGGATAATAGACATTAGAATCAGGTCCCATGACGCTTTGTTCGTTCCCACGATCCCTATCCGTATTGAGGCCTTCTGTCCGGCAGGCCGCCAATGCGAGAAGCAGGGCAATGGTATAGAGTATTCTCATGGCGGGTCCTTTTCTCATCCAGGAGACGCGGGGCGTCAAGCCCAAGACTTCAAGGCGATTGGGCTGATAAGCTGTTGAGTTTCAATGTTTATCGATTTACCAGCCTATCAGCCATCGGCTTATCAACTCATCCGCCATCCGCCATGAGCTGTCCGCGATCCGCAAGTATTCACCATGAAACGGATCATTTGAGGGCCGATTTGAACTGCTCAGCCACCTGGAGGAGGTTTGCCTGCCAGTCAAGGGCCAGGGGGTCTGCCGCGATCACGCGGCCGTTGATGGCCCGGGCGATGGTTTCAGCATTCTTCGTGGAGAACTGGGGCTGAACAAAAATCGCCCGGATCCCATCATGTTGGGCGTCCGCGATCAATCGCTGAAGGGCCTTTGGGGTCGGGCCTTTCCCTTCGGTTTCGACGGGTATCTGCACCAGACCATAGGCCTTGGCAAAATAGCCCCATGCAGGGTGGTAGACCATAAAGCGGTTGTCCATGCCCCTGTCTGAAAAAAGTCCGGCGATCCGCAGATCCAGCTCCACCAATGCCTCGATAAACTCTGTATAACGCGCCTCATAATCGGCCCTGCCTGCAGGATCGGCCTTGATCAGGGCGCTCAGGATATTGCGGGCCTGAAGCATGACCAGGGGCGGCGAGAGCCAGATATGGGGATCTTTGCCGCCCGAATGGGTCGCAGGACCTCCGGGATGATCCTCACCATCGTGCGTGTGCTTTGTCTTCATGGGAATTTTTTCTATGCCTGCCTGGGTGGGAACGATCTCCATTTTAGGACTGGCGTGAGCAAACTTATCCAGCCAGACCGTCTCAAATGGGACCCCGATGGCGAAATACATCTTGGAGTTTGTCAGGTCGACCATCTGTCTCGGTTTGGGTTCGTAGGTCGCGGGATTGGCCCCCGGAAGGACCATGACAGAGACCTCCACCCGATCCCCCCCGATCCGCTCCACAAAATATTTCTGGGGAAGGATGGAAACGGTGACCTTGAGGGGATGCCTGGCCAAGGCCGGCGATGTGATGGAGAAGCCCAACAGGGATATCTGCATTAAAACCAGCACCGAGATTCTCAGTCCATTTTTCATCCTTGAATCACCTTTTTTCCAGATGATGCAATCCTTAATGACTCGAAGCGACATTCAATTGGAACGGTCTTTTATCGGTCAAATTTCAGCTTTGATCTCGATTTTTTCATCCTGAAACATCGGTTCAATAACTTTGTGAATCCCGTGTCCAGGGTTCGGTTCCTTATGGATTTTAATCAATTGATATTTTGAAAGAAGATGTAGATCTCGGTTAAGGCTCACGGGTGTTCGTTTCATTTCATTTAGAAGATCACTATAAACGATTCTCTTTTTGCTCCGCAGGAATTTGACCAACCGCGTCCTTTCAGGTTTTAGCAAGTCCATCAGGTCTTTTGACTCGACCCAAACCGCATTCTTCCGGGTGAGCTTTTTCCCTTCATCAATTTCTTTTGCCGTTTCTTTTGCAGACGCAAAAAAATCAGATATATCTCCTTCTTTGATATCAATGGTCATCTTATAAACTCCCTGATTTCTATTTCAAATCGTTTAACCAGATCTTGATAATTCGTAAAGTCTTCAACCGGCGTAACTTGCCCAACGTAGTGTTTGTGGTGACGATTATGTGTATTATCGTAGCCAAGGACCCTGCCGTTATCTCCTGCATAAATACGGTGGTTAATATAGGCCATACTGTATTTGACTGTTTTTCTGTCTATCCCCTCCCAAGCCTCAATTTTGATTAAACCGCCTCCACGCCTCTCACTAACGGGGAATAGTTCACTCACAACCTTCTGAAACGTCTGTTTCTTTTTCTCCCTTTTCCCTGCCATGAGTCATTTTAACAGATGTTCAGTTCAGTGTAAAGCTGGTTTTTCCAGCTCCTGTGAGTAAGGCGAGCGTAAACATCTTAAGCTTTCTATAGGAATTCCCAATATCAAGCATCCAATCCATCGGAACTTCCAGTTTGACTTAACGCGCCTCTCTCTCTACAGTCCGCCCGACAGGGAGATCAATTCCTCCTTAAAGGGGAGTTCTCCTTAAATTCCCAGGATAATAAATAAGGAGGTGCGTGAATGGGCCAAATGAAAAACTTCTTTGCGAGTCGGTGGGGGATCATCGGGGTGGGGGCCTTTATCGGGATTTTGGCCCCGCTGCTCCAGAAATGGGGCAACCCGGGCAATATGGGGATCTGCGTGGCCTGTTTTGAGAGGGATATTACGGGCGCGGTCGGGCTTCACCGGGCAGCGGTGGTCCAGTACATGCGGCCGGAGATCATCGGGTTTGTGCTGGGTTCGCTGATCGCGGCCTACCTGTTCAAGGAATTCCGTGCAAGGGCCGGCTCTGCACCGATTGTGCGGTTCATCCTGGGGGCCTTTGCCATGATCGGGGCCCTGGTCTTCTTGGGGTGCCCGTGGCGGGCACTTCTTCGTCTTGCGGGCGGCGACGGGAATGCGATCCTGGGCCTGGCCGGTCTGATCGTCGGCATCTGGATCGGCACCCTGTTCCTCAAGAGCGGCTACAACCTGGGCCGTGCCGAAAAGACCCACACATCGGTCGGCTGGCTGATGCCGTTGACCATGATCGGTTTTCTCATCCTCATGCTCATATATCCCCAGGTTAAGGATCAGCCTCAGAGCGGGGTCTTGTTCTACAGCCTAAAAGGACCGGGAGCCATGCATGCCCCGCTGCTGGTTTCCCTTCTGGTGGGTCTTGCCGTGGGATTTGCGGCCCAGCGGAGCCGCTTCTGCACCATGGGCGCCTTCCGTGACCTGATTCTCTTTCGTCAGCCCCATCTTTTCTACGGGCTTTTGACCCTTGTGGTGGCGGCATTCATCACCAACCTGATCGTGGGGCAGTTCCATCCCGGGTTTGTCAAGCAGCCGGTGGCCCACACCATGCAACTCTGGAACTTCGGGGGCATGGTCCTGGCTGGACTGGCCTTTGCCCTGGCCGGGGGATGTCCGGGGCGACAGCTCTTCCTGGCAGGTGAAGGGGACGGCGATTCAGCGGTCTTTGTCTTTGGGATGATCGTGGGCGCTGGCTTTGCCCATAATTTCGGTCTGGCCAGTTCGCCCAACGGTGTCGGCCCCCATGGGATCGCCGCCACCATCATCGGGCTTCTGGTCTGCCTGTTTATTGGCTTCACCATGAGAAAACGCGCGTAATTAAGGAGAGTGGACATGGGTACGATTGTCGATGCACGGGGCCTCAGTTGCCCCCAGCCGGTCCTGATGACCATGGACGAGATCAAGAAGGTATCAAAGGGGGAGATCGAGATCCTGGTGGATACGGATACCTCCAAGGAAAACGTGAGCCGGGCCGCTTTAAGCAAGGGGTGGACGGTAAAAGACGTCAAGGAAGAGGGCGAGGGCTATCGGGTCACCATTGTGGGGAGTTGATCGTGTCGATCCTCTCATTTTTTAAGGGAAAGGGATCCAAGGATTCCCGTAAGGTAGAGACTCAGGATCGCGGGATACTCGTCTTTGAACATACCAGCGAGGTGATACGGGCCGAGACCGTCCTCAAGGGAGCGGGATGGAAGATCCGGGTTATGGGGCCGCCGCCGGAAATACGGACCGGATGTGATCTGGTCATCGAATTCCCCCTCATCGAGGAACTCAATATCCTCAGGAGCCTCGAGGCGGCAGGCGCGGTGCCGCTCCAGGTGGTCCCGGTCAACAGTCCGCTCCTCCAGCCGGTGGATATCTTTCAGACCAAGGACTATGGTCAATATCTCATGGTCCGTGCCGCGAATATGAAATTGACGGTTGATAAGGAGACCCTTACCGTGGTAAATGTCTCGGGAGGGGGGTGCCCGGATGTGCCTTACCTGGCTCGGGAGATGGTGGGGAAAACTCTTGCAGACGCCCCGGCGCCCGACAGTATCGGCCATACCCTCTGCGGCTACGCGCTTCAGCTTGACATAAAGAACCTGGCAAGCCAGTTGACCCTGCTTGCCCGCAATGCCGAAAAGCATGCCGAAAATCCGGAATTTCGTGCAGACATGCTGATCACGCTGCGTAACAGTGCAGACAAGCTGCAAATGTTGCTGGCCCGGCTCGGCCGCTATGGCACCGGCAAGATCGAGCGCCAGGCAGCGGTCAATCTGGCCGCGATGGCCGATGCGCTGGCTAACCGTTCCAACTCCCTCCATCCTGTCAGGGTTGCTCGCAGCGAAAGCTGTGTGGTGCGCGGTGATCCCGTGGCGATGGAGCAGGCGATGCAGCATCTTGTGCAGAATGCGATCGATGCCAGTGACGCCAATCTCCCGGTTTATATCAATGTTTCCTGCGATGGATTGACCGGCCGCGTCGAGGTGATCGACAACGGAAAGGGAATGTCGCCCGAATTCGTGCGCAACGGCCTTTTCAAGCCGTTCGTTTCTTCAAAAGAGGGCGGGTTTGGCATTGGCGCGTTCGAAGCAAGAGAGCTTATCCACGCGATGGGCGGGAGCCTGCATGTCGAAAGCCGT
>JAWOIH010000451.1:0-3058 GCA_046484725.1 Candidatus Desulfacyla sp.
CCCGGTCAATACATGGCCAGAAGTCTCAAGAACGGGTCAGGGAGATAAAATCAGGGAACAAAAGGTATTCGGTCTGATCGATTCGAAGGAGGAGAGCCGATGGCAAAGGACAAGCATCCCGTAACACAGGCCATCCGTGTGCTGAAAGAGAGCGGCATCCCCTACACCCTTCATCCATACGATTATGAAGAAAAAGGAGGGACAAAACGGGCCGCGCAAGAACTGAAGGTGGATGAGCACCAGGTGATCAAGACGCTCGTCATGGAAGATGAAAATAAGGAGCCTGTCGTCGTGCTCATGCACGGAGACAGGCAGGTCTCCGCCAAGGCGTTTGCCAGGGCCCTCAAGGCCAAGACCGTCAGGCCCTGCGATCCCGAGGTGGCGCTCAGGCATACCGGTTATTTTGTGGGCGGGACCTCGCCCCTGGGTCTGAAGAAACCCCTCAAAATCTATTTCGAGGCATCCATCGCAGAGCTTCCCTTTATCTTCATCAATGCAGGGAGAAAGGGACTTCTGGCGCGTCTGGCGCCGCAGGACCTGGTCAAGACGCTCGACGCAGCCCCCGTAAACGCGTCTGTCTGACAAGGGTTCATCACGTGTTTCGTCGTTTATAGGGACTTTAACGGCGTACTACTTTTTGTCCTGCCAAGGCCATTTACCGGTCAACTCTACTTCCAACGTAAAGCTCAGAAACGTTCGGATAAGCACAACAACGGATAGAACCCCTACGGTCTCAAAGGTCAACTCGACCGCAACCGTATGAATGATGTCCGCGGCGATGAGAAACTCCAGACCGAGGAGAATGCCCCGGCCCAGGCGCTGACGGAGTTCCTGAAAGATCGGTCCCGTTTCCTCCTTCCTGAGAAGTCGAGTTCCCGCATGAAACAGGGCATACAGCGCAATCAACGTGATAATCCCGATTCCAAGGGCCTCAACAATCGCTGCGCACCACTCTGCTATAGGTCTTATGAGTTCGGACACATTACCTCCCTATACGTACCCACCTGCCGAATCAACGCGTATCAAACGGAAGCCATTGTAAACGGTTGCACAGCCCCATGGGGTGAGAAGGACCTTCAATTTTCAATTCAATGCACTTGCGGCCACACTGCGAACGGAGCAATCGAGATCAGAGGTCAGAAGTCAGCAAAACAAACAACGAGCAACCAGCAACAGGGTGAAAGTTCAAGGCTCAAAGCTGAAAGCAGGATGGAAACCAACCAGCTGTATCCAGTAACGAGTAACCAGCAACGAGCAACCAGCAATCCCGCGTACCGCGGGATCTACGCTTCGCTCCGACCACCAACCCCTCCTCAATCCCCTGCCGTCACCTTCCCGATGATCTTGCGCAGGTCCTTGGAACTATAAGGCTTGCCGAGGAAGGCCTGGGGCCATTCGGCATGATCGCCTTTCATGACGGTCGACTCGTCATAGCCGCTGGCCAGGATCACGGGGATATCGGGACGGACCTTCCGCATGGCAGCCAGGGTTTCCCATCCGCCCATGCGGGGCATGGTCAGGTCGCAAATCACGAAACGGATCTCGCCCCTTCGCTCTTTGAATATGTCGAGGCCTTCAACGCCGTCTCCGGCCTTCTGCGCCTTAAATGTGGCGTCATAAATCTTCGGGTCTTTGCTGGCCCTGGCACCGGCCACGTTGAGCACCTTTATCTTGTTCCTCGTGATCCACTTATGGATGTCCTGGGCCGCCTGAAATCCGTTGGTTTTCAGAAAATCGATGCAGAGGCAGGGCCGGTTGTGTTTTTTTGTCAGCTTCATCGTTAGCGCAGATCCGCCTGTCAATTTACCATGCGACAGGATGAGGGTGCCGTCCGAGTCCATGACGTTCTGCTCGGTCCTCTTGGGATAGCTGGCAGTGGGCATTTCCTGGAGCTGGTATTTGGCTGGTACAGGCCCATCCTCGGCTTTTCTCCCTTTCGGGACCCAGCCCCCGCAGTGCCTTGGCCATGTCAACCGCATCATTGACCGGGTTCTTGAGAGGGGCGCTATCGTAAGCCCCATTTCCGATCACAAGGGCGGTCCGCTTGGCAGCAGGAACCGGACTGGTAAACCCGAACATAAGCCCAACACAGAGAATCATTGCAAAGCTTAGTCTCCACAACATCAGTTCACCTCCCGAGTTTAAACTTTTGGAACCATATGAACATGCAGGCGTGTTCACTGACTATTGTGTAACTGTGGACGATTAAGAGACCGCCTTGAGCTGTAACCCTTTGTTTCTTTTTAAAAAATTTGGTCGATATTGAACCGTTGCCCGATCAACCCCACCCTTTTCATTGAGAACACGCACTGTACTGACACGCAAGACCAGTTTGACCGCCTGATATGATCTTGGTTAGGATAATGGGGAAGCTACTGGATTTCTGGACGGAATTCAACTGAGATCGAAAGTTTGAGCCAGATGGTCTGCACACGATGTAAAATTTGAGAGATTACATGCTGGGAGAATGGATTTTGAGCAGAATGAAACCCTCAGTGAATTCCTATTCATCATTTGAGTACGTGGCTCTTATGTTGTGGGTTTGGTTATGTTGTGAGAATTTAATTCCCTCCGTATGATTCGAAAGGGGATTTTGAAGACATCCTTATCATTCTTCTGATTCTTTTTCCATTCCATTCTTTGTTTTCCGATTTTTCTCTGAAAAGTAAATACCATAAGGTTGTTGGCCTTCGATGAAATTGGTGGTGTATCCTCCCGAAGAGGACTGCTTTGGATCCGGTTGTTACCATCAAGCAGGGGGGAGCCATGGTTCGTCAAGGATATGCCCGGAAACGGCCTTGCAGTATTTGCCGCCGCTGGTTCACGCCCCATCCACGGCTCAAAGATCGCCAACAGACCTGTGGCGATCCTGAGTGCAAAAAGGAATGGCACAGGAGAAAATGCGCCGAATGGAACCAAGGCAATGGCGACTACTTTAAAACGAACTACCTGCAAAAGAAGGTGGAATCCCAAGCCACAACCGCCCCGGTCAAAAGCCGCCTAAAGACAGGACTCCCCAAAAAGTATGTTCAAGAAGTGATCGGGCCGCAACACCTTG
>JAWOIH010000217.1:0-4374 GCA_046484725.1 Candidatus Desulfacyla sp.
GAGCTGACGCCCCTCACCCTGGAGGACTACGGCAAGTGGTCCAGCATCGGCCAGGTAGCCCTGTCCAACAGTGGCCGGTGGATGACCCGGTGACCGCGGATTTCCGCCTCGTCCCGCATGCCGCCCAGGCTCATCCGTGTGAAGCGACGACCCAGGGCCCGGGCGATGCTCTGACCCAGACTGGTCTTGCCGACCCCCGGGGGTCCCGCAAAGCAGAGAATGGCGCCCATACCCTCAGTTTTCTGCGCTTGGCTTTTCTCCTCACCCGGCTGGTCTGAACGCTCCTCGAGCAACTTGCGGACCGCCAGGTATTCAATAATGCGTTCCTTGACTTCTTCCAGGTCGTAGTGGTCTTCATCAAGGACCGTGCGTGCACACTGAGTATCCATCTGGTCTTCACTCGAATGGGTCCAGGGAAGTTCCAGAAGCCAGTCCAGATACGTCTTAATGAGGGAGTATTCGGGTGCCTGGGAGGACATGTTCTTCAGGCGTCCGAGTTCCCTTTCCGCCTCCTTCATGGCTTCCGGAGGCAACCCCGCCTCCTTGAGTTTTTCCACGTACTCATCGGAGACCGAGGCGCCATCAGCGCCTTCTCCCAATTCCTTCTGGATCGCCTTAAGCTGTTGGCGCAAATAGTAATCCCTCTGGGCCTTGTCCATTTCTTCATGGGCCTCAGAACGTATCTTTCTGTTCAGGGTCATGACTTCCTTTTCCCTGGAAAGATGTGCGACCAGCATCCGCAATTTGTCCTTCATGTCGTCCGTTTCAAGCAGGACCTGGCCCTTTTTAACGTCCAGGTTCACGGTAGCCGCCACAATGTAGATTAACTGGCCGGGATCCTTTAGGTGATGGAGAAACTTACCCACCTCTTTGGGCAGGTTGGGGGAAAGGTCTATGATTTCTTCGGTCACCTCTTGAAGGCTGCGCATCAGGGCGTCCATCTCAACATCCTGTACCACGGTCTCGGGGGCCTCTACAACATGAGCCCGGAGATAGGGGGTGGTGGCGATCCAGCGGTCGATCCGGAAGCGCTCGATCCCCCTGACGACGATCTGCAGGGTATCTCCCGACTCCTGGACAATCCGCTCGATCTTTGCGAGGGTTCCCACCTCGTAGGTCTGCCCGGGGTTGGGTTCCTCGATCGCCCCGTCTCTCGAGGCGACCAGACCGATAATCCCATCGCCTTCGGCTGCCTTTTCAATCAGCTTGACGGATCGTCGCACCCCCACAATCAAGGGCATTACCGAATATGGATACGCCACGGTGTTCCTCAATGGAAGTATGGAGATGTCACGGGGCAGCATTAAGTTCTTATCTTCTTGATTATATTGCATATCTGAATCCTCCCTGATTTCCCGTTATATATCGATGGCAGTGATAATGGGAAAATAGCGTCATCGCGTTATGTGTTAAACCCGACGGGTTTACATAATAAAATAATGTCGGTTACTCCAATGTAAAGGCCGAGACGCCATATCCTGATAGGGTAGGTGTTCCGAGGTTTCGGGTTTGACGTTTAAGGTTAGGGACAAGTGCGCACGATTAAAGATCGAATCGCAGGTAACAGGGCGCTCCTCTGGCAACATACATCCATTCGGTCGCCTATCCTCTGATTAGAGGCGGCAACCGGTTTTCGCTTATGGGATGTACGCCTCCAAAGCCGTATCAGGGGGCCCAGAAAGCAACTGCCGAACCTTTGTCTATAGAAGTGGATCAGGTGATCATGGACATCGGCCGGCCCGCTGACCTGTCGTTTGTCGGAGTAGGCAGGCGGCTCCCTGTGGACAGGGGTGTCATCTATGTGGACCGGGACACCCTGGATACAGGAATGGAAGGGGTTTATACAGGAGGCGATGTCGTCGCCATGCCCGGGGCGATCATCCGTGCGATTGCCACACCACGCTATAGGTTTTGATAGGGGTGTGAATCCCTTTCACCTCGATATCCCCCATCTCTTCGACCTCAACGGCGCCTTTCAGCATGTAACAGGTCCTCTGACTAATCAGGATCTGTCCGGGCCCGGAGGCAGCTTCCAGGCGTGAGGCCACATTGACCTGATTGCCAATCACCGTATAGTCGCTGTACGCGTCGGAGCCCACATTGCCCACCGTCGCATACCCGCTGTTGATGCCGATCCCCACCCCCAATCGGTGCCCATATCGGTTCCATTCATCCGACAGGTCAGCGACCTTTCTCTGCATGTCCATGGCCATGCGGACGGCCCTATCTGCATGATCGTCCATCGGGATCGGATCACCAAAGAAGATGAGGAGGCCGTCACCCACAATCTTATTCAGTGTCCCATCGTAATCATGGACAATGCGGATCATTTCCGAGTGGTATGTGCTCAGAAGCTGAAACAGTTCCTCCGGCTCCAGACTGTCGGTGAGAGCTGAAAACCCCCTGATATCGGTGAAGACCACGGTCATCATCTTTCTCTGGGGTTCTGTCCACAACGTATCTTCGCTGCTCAGGATCTTCTCTGCAAGTTTGGGGGAGAGGTAACGGCGCAGTTGATTATGTCTTTCCAAGTCGATGACCTGGGCCTTGACCTTTGCCTCGAGGTTCCTGTTCATGAGGAGCAGTTCCTGCTGGGCCTCGCGAAGTTCCAAGGTGCGTTTTTCAACCCTGTTTTCCAGCTCCCTGTTGATTTCATCCAGGCGGGCCTTGGCATCCATCAGTTCAGAAAGGGTGCTTTCGAGTTTCACATAAGCCTGATTCCTGGATGCCATGCTCTTTCTGAGTTGGTTGATGGTTTCCACCAGTTCCTCCCCTGAATCCCGATGGGTGTTGCGTATCCGGAATATCTGGGACAGACCGCGGAAAACGGATAGACGATCATAGGAAACATCCAGGATGAAGTAGGGCGCCATATAGATTTCACCTGCCGTGAAGAGGAGCCGGTCGCCCATCCGAAGTGTCTCTGTTATGAGGATGGCCTTTCTTTGATTATGGGGAGCCGCATTGGAACCCGTCGGGATCTCGGCATATTTCCCCAAAAAGACCTCCTTGCCGTTTATCACCTCCGGGGCGAGAAGAACCCTCTTCCCGACGATGAGACGGCCATCCCTGCCCGGCGCCTTGAGGGTCATGACGTCCGCCTCGATCCTGACATCCAGCCGGTATGGCGTGAATTCCGGGTCCTGATTAAATAGGACTTCAGGATCATAAGGGAGCAAGGGCTGCCGGATGACGGCAGGGGGCAGCCCCCAGATGGTCGGAATGGATGAAAGAATGCCCCGGAGGTAAGGATCGCCGATGTAATCCCCGTTCGGGTCAAAATCAGTGTGAAACTCGACTTTCAAAAGTGTCCTGACCTTTCTGGAATCCGGGTCGTAGGCGGGCGGGGAAATAACTTCGATCTCTTTGGTATCGTCAAAATTCTTATTAAAAAAGGGGAGCCGTTGATACCCGTCGTCGGGAGTGGCAAAGACCCGTACAAAGTAGTGGAACCGTCCCCATGAACGAAGCCTTGCCGACGAAGCACCGCAGTTGAAAAAGAAATCGGTCTCGCCAACCAGATCTCTTGCCTTCCTGAATACACGCTCAAAGTTGTCGTAGGTGGTCCATTCATCTTCGTTCAGGAAGAAATCCTCTGCGGAAAGGTATTCATCGCGGGGATAGGAGAGTCCATCGAACAGGGATGGGTGACGGCCGGTCCTGTTTTTGACATAGGCGGCAATGATTCTGATATTTCGATTACTGATACAGTCAGGACGGCTCATGGCTCAAACCCGGGACACGGAGAAACCAAAACAGGGCATTGGACCAAATTAACTTATCATATCCTCAATCGCGAAAAGTAACAAGGACCTTTGTGATTGAATCTATTTTATCGCTTGACAAAGGGGGCGGGTGTTATAAAATAGAAAGAATTATACGGGACGTGGCGCAGCCTGGAAGCGCACCTGAATGGGGTTCAGGGGGTCCGGGGTTCAAATCCCCGCGTCCCGACCAGCTTATCTTAGGGATTTTGACGAGTTAGCTTTTTTGGAGTGATCCGAAGATATGATCACCTTCGTATCACCATAAATCTGGCGGGCTTCGTCATCTTCGACCTTATAATATCGATCGAAAGCCTTGTTGGTGGAGTGCATGGACCCCCGCTTTATTTCTTCGGGGGTTCTCAGCGCTCTGAGTGCCTTGACAGTTGAATGCCGGGTGCCGCCATAGAGGTCCACCCCCTCAATCTTCAGGTTATCGCAGGCACGTTTCCACCACTTGTAAAGGCGCTTCCTGCCGTAGGGCTTCCCTTTATATCGGAAAAATGGCAAGGTCTTATCCAGGGCCTCGGGAAACGATTGCACAAGCTCGAGATCTTCCTTAAGCATTGGAACCCACTTCGGTTTCTTCTCTTTGTTATACCGAATCCGC
>JAWOIH010000250.1:0-9493 GCA_046484725.1 Candidatus Desulfacyla sp.
TAACGATTGAGGGATGAGAATTTTAGGAATTCAGGAATTGCCGGGTAACAAAGCATAGGCTGGTCGCCACAGTTTTTTTAAACTTGCGCCTAACGCCTTGTGCCTTGCGCCTATTTTAAAGGAGGACCTTCCATGATCGGCATCACATCATACGGCGGCTACATCCCCAGACTCCGGCTCGACCGGATGAGCATCTATCAGACCATGGGCTGGTTTGCCCCGGCCATCGTCATGGTGGCCCAGGGGGAGCGATCTTTCTGCAACTGGGACGAGGACGCCCTCACCATGGCCGTGGCAGCATCCAAAGACTGCCTTTCCGGGCAGGATAAATCAGGTGTGGACGGTCTCTTTTTGTGTTCGACCACGCTTCCCTTCGCAGACAGGCTCAATGCCGGGGTCGTTCAAACGGCCCTTAACCTCACCGAGAGGGTCCACGCGGCCGATGTGACATCCAGCCTGCGGGCCGGGACCACCGGACTGGTGGAGGCCCTGTCAGCGGTCAAGAGCGGCGATAGAAAAGGTGTGCTCGTGACGGCGACGGACAAGCGACTGACCAAAACCGCCTATTTTTATGAGATGTGGTTCGGCGATGGGGCCGCCTCGCTCCTGGTGGGGGACACGGGCGTCATCGCAGAATACCTGGGTTCCTATACAATCACCCATGATTTTGTAGACCATTACCGGGGGGTGAAGCATCCCTACGACTATATGTGGGAAGAACGCTGGGTCCGGGACCTGGGGTATTCCACCATTATCCCCGAGGCCGTCACCGGGCTGTTCCAGAAGCTTTCCATCACCATGGAAGATGTGGACAGGCTCGTTTTTCCCTGCTTTTTCAAGGCAGAGCACCGTAACATCGCCAAAAAACTGGGGGCTCCCCCTGAGAAGGTTATGGACAACCTTCACGAGGTGTGCGGCGAAACCGGTGCGGCCCACCCGCTGGTGATGTTTGTGCATGCCCTGGAGGAGGCCCGGCCCGGAGACCGCATCCTGCTGGCCGGTTTCGGCCAGGGGTGCGACGCCCTCTATTTCCGGGTGACGGACGAGATCCTTAACCTGCCCGCCCGCAAGGGGATCAGGGGGTCGCTTGCAGACAAGAAGCGGACCGACAATTACGCCAAGTTCCTCAAGTTCAGGGACCTGATTCAGACGGAGATGGGGATCCGGGCAGAGGCCCCCACCCAGACCGCCATGACGGTCCTGTGGCGCAAACGGGACATGGTCACCGGCCTGGTAGGAGGCAAGTGCACCCAATGCGGCACCCCGCAGTTCCCGAGGATGGACATCTGCGTCAATCCAAAATGCCGTGCGGTCCATACCCAGGAGCCCTATGAGTTTTCCAACGTGCCCGCCTATATCAAGAGCTTCACCGGCGATCTCCTGGCGGTGTCGGTGGACCCCCCGGCCATCTACGGCATGGTCCAATTCGAGGGGGGCGGCCGGCTCATGGCGGATTTCAGCGACTGCGAACTCGCAGATCTCCGTGTCGGTCAACAGGTGAACATGTCGTTCAGGCGGCGCTACACGGACCGGGAACGCGGCTTCAGCGGCTATTTCTGGAAGGCAGTGCCCGTTCCCGAGGCCAAAGGGGAAGCAGCTGCCAAGGTCGAGGCCATCCGTTTTGACGATCAGGTGGCGGTGGTGACCGGGGCCGGCGCGGGTCTGGGCAAGGTCTATGCCCTTGAACTGGCCGGACGGGGGGCGAAGGTCGTGGTGAATGACCTGGGCGGGGCCCGGGACGGGTCCGGCGGAGGATCTTCGTCTCCGGCCGACGCGGTGGTGGAAGAGATTCGGGCCGCCGGAGGGGAGGCCGTGGCCAACTACGACTCGGTGGCCACCCCGGAAGGGGGTCAGGCCATTGTGGATGCCGCCATTCACGCCTTTGGGAAGATCGACATCCTCATCAACAATGCAGGGATCCTGCGCGACAAGACCCTGGTCAAGATGGACCCGGAAAACTGGCGGGCGGTCATGGACGTTCACCTCAACGGGGCCTACCATGTGACCCGGCCCGCCTTTATCCGGATGCGGGAGAACCGCTACGGCCGGATCATCTTCACCACGTCCGCGGCCGGGCTTTACGGCAACTTCGGTCAGACCAACTACTCGTCCGCCAAAACAGGACTCCTCGGTTTTATGAACACCCTCAAGCTGGAGGGAGACAAGCACAACATCAAGGTCAACACTATTGCCCCGGTGGCGGCCACCCGGCTCACCGAGGATATCCTCCCCCCGGATCTGTTGGCCAAACTCAAGCCCGAGTTCGTGGCCCCCCTGGTCCTCTATCTCTGCTCGCAGGGATGCAAGGAACAGGGGATGATCTTCAATGCCGGCATGGGGTACTTCAACCGGGCGGCGATCGTTACGGCCGCTGGGACCGTGGTGGGCGACGCAAAATCCGTTCCCACGCTGGAAGACATCCACCGGCACTGGGATGAGATCAACGATCCTTCAGGGGCCGAGGAGTTCCCCAATGCCACGGCCGCCTTCGGGCCCATGCTGGAGGCCTTCAGCCCCAAAAAGAAAGAGGCGGGTGCTCCCCAAGAGACCAAAGGGCTGACCGTTGCAGACGTTTTTGAGGGCCTTCCCAAGGCCTTTCAGCCGGACAAGGCCGCGGGTGTGAATGTGGTGTTCCAGTTTGACATCTCAGGCGACGCCGGCGGCTCCTGGTATGCAACCATAAAAGACGGGACCTGTGAGGTCACTGAGGGGACCCATGGGAGCCCCACCACCTTCATCAAGATGGCGGACAATGATTTCGTGAATCTGATCACCGGAAAACTGAACGCCATGAGCGCCTTCACCGGCGGCAAACTCCGCATCGAAGGCGACCTCATGAAGTCGCAGCTCATTGAAAAGCTGTTCAAGTTTTAAAAATTGAGGAATTCAGGAATTAAAGGATTAAGGGATTGAGGGATTGCTGAGAGAGGATAGAGAAGTCACTCCAATTTCTTACCTCGCGCCTTGCGCCTCGTGCCTTACACCTTTATTCACTTATTAGTTACTTACTTTAAGGAGGACTCGCTATGGCCACAGGAATCAGGGACAAGGTGGCGATTATCGGCATGGGCTGCACCCGTTTTGGCGAAAGATGGGATATGGGCGCTGAAGAACTGATGGTGGAGGCCTTCACAGAATGCCTTGAGGATGCCGGGATCGAGACATCGGATATCGAGGCGGCCTGGCTCGGCACCTGTCTCGAAGAGGTGAACGTCGGCAAGAGCGCCCTCCCCCTCTCAACGACCCTCAGACTCCCCTTTATACCGGTCACCCGGACTGAAAATTACTGTGCCAGCGGCACCGAGGCCTTTCGGGGGGCGGTGTATGCGGTGGCATCCGGGGCCTATGACATCTGCCTGGCATTGGGCGTGGAAAAGCTCAAGGACACGGGCTATGGCGGCCTCCCCAATCCCGGCTCCAATTTCGGGTCCCTCAACTGGCTCTGGTATCCCAACATGACCGCGCCGGGGGTCTTTGCCCTGCTGGCCACGGCCTATGCGGCCAAGTACCACGTCCCCGATCAGGATCTCAAGCGGGCCATGGCCCAGGTCTCTGTCAAAAGCCATGAAAACGGCGTACTCAATCCCAAGGCCCATTTGCGAAAGGCGGTTACCATTGACCAGGTCATGGCCGCCCCGATCATTGCGCACCCCCTGGGCCTGTTCGACTGCTGCGGCGTGAGCGACGGATCGGCGTGCGCCATCGTCACCACGGTGGAGAGGGCCAGAGACATGGGGATCAAAAACCCGGTCACGGTCAAGGCCCTTCAGTTGGCCCTCAGCAACGGCGAAGAGATGGGTTTTGACGAGTGGGACGGCGATCATTTCATGACCACGGACCAATGCAGCACCCGGGCCTACAAGGAGGCCGGCATCACCGATCCCCGTGAAGAGATCAGCATGATGGAACTTCACGACTGCTTCTCCATCACCGAGCTGGTCACCTACGAGGACCTCCACATCTCGGAACGGGGCAAGGCCTGGGAGGATGTATTGGACGGCTTTTATAACCGCGACGGCAAAATCCCGGCCCAGGTGGACGGGGGGCTCAAGTGCTTCGGCCACCCGATCGGGGCCTCCGGGCTCCGGATGCTCTATGAGATGTACCTCCAACTCCTGGGCCGGGCCGGGGACCGGCAGATCGAAAATCCCCGTTACGGCCTGACCCACAACCTGGGCGGGTTTCCGCCCCAGAATGTATGCAGCATCGCCATTATCGGCCTTGGAGAGGGGTAAATGGTAATTGAGGATTGAGGGATTGAGGAATTCAGGAATTGAGGAAGTGAGGGATTCAGGAATTATGGAAATTAAGAAGCTCTTCGAGCCGATTACCATCAACAAACTCACCATAAAAAACCGGATCGTCATGCCCTCCATGGGGCTCGCCTACAGTACCGATTTCTCTTTTAATGATCGCTACCGGGCCTTTTACCGGGAGCGGGCCCTGGGGGGCGTGGGGCTCCTGACCATCGGTCCGGTGGCCATTGACCGGGTCGGGAGCGCACCGTTCATGCCCGGGCTCTTTGACGACAGCCATATCGCACCCTTGCGAGATTTCATCGATCAACTGCATAGGGAAACGGACGCCCGGATCGCGACCCAGCTCCTTCACATGGGCCGGTATACCTTTTCCGCCCTGACAGGGACCCAGCCCATAGCGCCCTCCCCTATCCCCAGCACGCTGACCCATGAGACCCCGAGGGAGATGACCCTTGAAGACATCGAAACCGTACAGACGGCCTATGTCCGGGCCGCACGCCGGGCCGTGGAAGCAGGGTTTGACTTCATAGAGATCCTGGCATGCACCGGGTATCTCATCAGCGAGTTTCTCTCCCCCCTGACCAATAAACGCACCGACGCGTACGGGGGCGGCATCGAGAACCGGATGCGTTTCGGGCTGGAGATCATTCAGAGGGTGAGGGAGGCCATCGGTCAGGACCTGGCCCTCGGCATCCGGATTGCGGGCAACGACTTCATGGAAGGGGGGCATACCAACCGGGAATCGGCCCGATTTGCGGCAGAGGCTGAGAAGGCAGGGATTAACGCCGTCAACGTGACCGGCGGCTGGCACGAGACCCGGATACCGCAGCTCACCTCCAATGTCCCTCCCGGGGCCTTTGTCTACCTCTCCCGCGGCATCAAACATGCGGTCAAGGTGCCGGTCTTTGCCTCCAACCGGCTGGGCGACCCCTATGTGGCGGAGCGGGCACTCCGGTCCGGGGCCTGCGACATGATCTGCTGGGGCAGGCCCCTGATCGCCGACCCGGAACTTCCCCACAAGGTCAGGCAAGGCCGGTTCGATGAGATCATCCCATGCATTGCCTGCAATCAGGGGTGTTTTGATTCCATATTCGCCGGCGTGCCCGTGACCTGCATCCTCAACCCGAGGGCCGGGAACGAGACAATGTTCCGGGTGGAGCAGACGGATACGCCCAAGACCATTATGGTGGCCGGCGGGGGTCCGGCAGGCATGGAATTCGCCCTGACTGCCGCACAAAGGGGGCACCATGTGACCCTCTACGAAAAGAAGGAGCGGCTGGGCGGACAGGTGAATCTGGCCCGCATGCCCCCCGGCAAACAGGAATTTCAGCGGCTCATCGACAGCATGGCCGCAAGGATGGCCCATGTCGGCGTCACCGTCCATCTCAATACGGCCTTGACGGCGGCAATGGTAACAGAGCAAAGGCCGGATATCCTGGTGGCGGCCTCGGGCGCCGCACCGGTTCGCATCCATGTCCCTGGCATCGACAAACCCCATGTCGTGGAGGCCTGGGACGTCCTCGCTGAAAAGACCTGGAACATCGGCCATCATGTGGTGGTGGTGGGAGGAAACGCCACGGGCTGCGAAACCGCCCTGTTCGTGGCCGAGATGGGCGTCCCGGATCCAGAGACCTTTACCTTTCTGATGCATCACTCGGCCGAGGATCGGGATGTTGCCGCTGAACTGCTGCACGCCCCGGAAAGGAACGTGACCGTCATGGATATGGTCCCCCGCCTTGCCGACAATGCGGGCCGCACAGCCCGGTGGTCCCTCATCAAGGGTCTGAAGCTCATGGGCGTCGCCCTGAGGCCCAAGACCACCCTTCTGGAGATCAGGGATGATTCGGTCCTTGTGAAGACAGAAGACGGAGAGGCATCCCTCCCTGCCGACACCGTCATCCTGGCGGTCGGGGCGGCGGCCGTCGATGATCTGGCACGGGAGGTCGAGGGATCCGGCATCTGGGTCATCGTCATCGGCGATGCCAAGGCCCCCAGGAAGATCACAGAGGCCGTGAGAGAGGGGTTTGAGGCGGCCTTGGCGATCTGAAAAAAAATTGCGGCCCGGCAGAAAAAAGTATTAATTTTGCTTGATTTTGGTTTAAAGCCGGATGTATGATGCGTTCAACTTGTAATAAGTCCGTTCTTATTTTTTGGCGGGCAGGTTGCGTTCTAAAGGGAAGATCCATTTAACAAAGTGGCAACCCGAGTTAGAACCACGAAAATGTGTGAAAGGAGGGTGCCACGATGGCCACCGGAACTGTTAAATGGTTCAATAACAAAAAAGGTTTTGGCTTTATCGAACAGGAAGATGGTCCGGATGTATTTGTTCACTTTTCAGGGATCAAATCGTCCGGGTTCAAATCGCTTGAAGAGGGCGACCGGGTTACGTTTGACATAGAGCAGGGTCAGAAAGGTCCTGCCGCCGTCAATGTAGCCGTAGTCTAATTCAGAGATCTTCTGACAGAGAAAGGGCATTCCATCGCCATTGAATGGAATGCCCTTTTTTTTGTTTTGACGGCCGTCTCTCTTCCAGGCGGACAAGCTCCATAAAATCGCCTGACGGCAGAGGCAGCCGGATCTCAGGCCGAAGTTCGAAGCCTGGGCGGAAGCACCATGACCCTGCGCAATCCCTCTTGGAGCGATACGGCGCCTTCCGGGCAAAAACGGGCGCAGACACCGCATCCGAAGCATGACGTTTCGTCCCGTTCAGCCGTTCCCTCGTCATTCAGCCGGATGGCGTCCGTTGGACACCGTTCCACACAGACGCCGCATCCTGAGCAGAGATCCGGATCGATAACAGAAAGATAGTAAGTTGAATTGATCAAGGGAAATGCCCCGTCCCGCCACAGATTCAGGGTATCGCAACAGTCCTTGCAGCAGTTGCAGATGCTGGTCTCGGGCCGTGATACATTGGAACCGGGATGGAAGGCCTTGTGGACCAGGCCTGCCTCTTCGGCCTCCCCCATAATGCGGCGGGCCTCATCTTTGCTCACCATACGGCTGAACCCCTGGGCGACCGTATGACGGGCGGACTTGCCGAAAGTGAAGCAGTTGAGCGTTGGCGCGTCCGTGGCGCAGGGGTTGCCAAGGACCTTCTGCCTTTGGCGGCAGAAACAGTGACCCACCGCGATCTCGTCGAACTTGTCGATGATCTCATCCACTGACTGGCTCGGAAGGACGAACTCCTCCGGGACCTCAAGCCGTTTGCCGATAGGGATGATCCGAATCGCCTTCCCACCCTCCGTCATCCGGGAAGGTACGGTCCGGTCCACCGGCGGGGCAGACTGGAGCATGGGCACCAGATGGTCATAGTTGGCCTGGACCTGATCTCTGACCTGGTTCAACAGGGTCTGAAACAGGTGAGCCAGTTCCCGTTCCCTGTCATCGCCCGTCAGTTCGGTCATGAATTTGTATTCCATCAATCCCACCGTCATGAGCGGAAGGAGACGATAGACCATCGTCCCGGCCGAATTGGGCTGGTTAAAGACAAGCCCCTTTCGAGCAAGGCGTGTGGCGAGTTGATCGGCCGTATCTCGGGAGAATCCGCTCGACAGGGTCAACTCCTCCAGGGTCTGGGAGGCCTTCCGGCTGAATGAACAGATCAGATCCAGTTCGTCTTCCTCATCTTCGATCACGTGTTTCATAATGGACAGGGTCGTGTCGTTCACCGGGAAAGGGAACATTCCCTGTCTGCACACCACCGCGGCAGCGGCTTTGTATTTTTCCTCCAATGAATTTTCCGCCATGGTTTCTCTCCCCCCTATTTAGTGCCTTATCCCCTGGTTTCCTGTCACAAAAAACAAGAAAATCTCTTTGTAATTCGGTACGCCCATTTCATTGACTCACACCCCGGTGAAACAAGAGCAAAAAATGGTTTCACAGGGCAGGCAGAGACACAAAGAGAAAAACAAAAAGAATTCATTTTAAGGCCCTAACATAAAACCCCTTTGTGGCTTCGTGGCTTTGTGTGAGATATTCTTGCCCGTGGTTTTGCCGTTTGAGAGGCGGTGTTTTGTTCGGCAATCACACATCAACAATTCTATAGAACGACCCTTCTTTGACGACCCTCCCCTCGTTCACGAGCTTTTCCAGGTGCTTCTTCATGTGAGCCCGCTCCCCGAACTCGAAAAAGGCCTTCGGCTCCCGGGGCCTGCCGTAGATGATCCATGCCTCCACGATGTTCTGGAGGGTCCGGGGGCTCTGGAGGCGGTCAATGAGCTTTCTCTCCCGTTCTTGGATGACCGCCACATACTGATCCCACCTGTCTCCCGGGTTCTCCTCAAATATTCCTCGCTCATGAGAGGAAAGCCATACTCTGGCAGGGACCTCTCTCAGACGGGTGACCGAACGGATGGTCTCCTGGATGCTTGATTCACGGTCCCCGTACCATGGCCCGAAGCCGCTCAGATCATAGTCTCCCAAGAGCAATACTCCCTCTTTCTGAAAAAAGAAGGAGAGGTGACCGAGCGTGTGCCCCGGTGTTGCCAGAACTTCCACGCTCCCGCTTTTCAGGGGAACCACCTCTTCGCCCTTCAGGAACCGGGTCGGCCTGCGGGGCCGAAAATGAAACTCCTTCTTGAGCACAAAGCGCCAGTATTCCCGTTCGTCTGAATCCTCCATGCCATAGGCATCCATAAAGACATCCAGATCGGTCAACGGGGGCGCATCCGGCGCCGAGATCAGCAACGGGAGGTCGTCAAAAAGGTCCAGATGCATCAAGTGATCTTCGTGCCAATGGGTCAGCCATATCTCGCGAACCCCGGGGTTCTCCCTCAGTTGAGTCAGACGGTTTCTGTTCGAACCCGGATCAATCACTATCCCGTCACCCTCAATGTAAATCGAATGGCAGTTGGGGTATACGCCGTAATTGTCGCCGGGAATAAACCATATCGGTCCGAAATGCCGTTCTTTAACAGGTTCTTTCATCTCTTATATCTTCTATCTCCGCAGCAGAGAGACAGTCAGCCCACAGTCTCTCCAGGATTATTTTGCACCAGGCCCAGGGGGAGGAACATCTGTGACTTTCTCCGATGGTTCTGCAGAAGGTCGGTCTCTCAAGGCAGTGGCCTTACTGAAATCTGCCCTGGCCTCTGCCTTGCGTCCCTCGGAGAGATGGAGAAGTCCCCGATTGTAGTAAAGATCCGCATCATCCGGTTCAATCTCCAGGCCCTTGGCATAGTCTTTCATGGCCAGGTCCCTCTTCCCCAGTCTAAAATAAGCGCTTCCACGGTTGC
>JAWOIH010000257.1:0-2799 GCA_046484725.1 Candidatus Desulfacyla sp.
CATAGTCATCCCAAAGGGTCCGGACATTGTTCATCCAATGGACGGTCGATTCCAGGTGGGCCATCAGGATTCGCCTGATCTTATCGGGATCCGATGGATAGGGCGCCATGGTCGTGTTGGAGATGACGGGAATCTGCGGGCAATGAAATGGAATGGAGGCAACGTACGCCTCGAGCTCATCATGGATGACCTTCATGATAGGGGAGTGGAAGGCCATGCTGACCCGCAAGAGGGTTGCCCGGTGGCCCATTTCCTTCAGCCTCTTGCAAAGATTCCCGACCCCCTCGGTGCTGCCGCTCAGGACAACCTGGCCCGGTGAATTGATATTGCCGATATGAACATCCTCCAGTCCATGGGTCATCTCTTTTAGCAAATCCAGGGGAACGTCCACGGCCGCCATGACGCCGGGGTCCACGTTCATGGCGGCGGCCTTGTCCATGCACAGAGCCCTCTTGTTCACGATTCGAAACCCGTCCTCCGGAGAATAGACCCCGGCCAGGCACAAGGCGGTCAGTTCGCCCAGACTGTGGCCGGCCATGGCCACGGGGTGGATCCCCAGGGTGACCAGGTATCGGGCCATGGCGTGTTCCATGGCGAACATGGCCGGTTGCTGCCACCGGGTCTTTTGAAGGTTCTCCTCTTGATCGTGGAACAAGAGGTGAAGGAGGTCGAAATCCGCGGCATCTGCAGTCCGATTCATCCACTCCCTGATGACGGGAAAGGACTCGTAAAGCTCCCGTGCCATTCCTCCATACTGTGACCCTTGTCCGGGAAACACAAAAGCGAGCGGCAGGGCCGGCAAATCCTCGGGACGGATGAAAATTCCCTGCTGCGCCAGGGACCTCAATGCCTTAGGCGAGGTGATTCCGGACTCGGCAGCGAAGGCCGACCTCTCGATGACCGTGAGAGCCTCCTCTTGGGATTGGGCCACAACAGCCATCCGGCACGCAAGGCCGTCCGTTTCAGTCCGGAAGAAAGAGAGGCCCTGGGGCGTGCGGGGGCCGGCCCCCTTCTCTCGATCAAGGCCGGGCTCTCCGGCCGTTGAGGCCAGGATCGTACCCGCTTCATCCATGCTCTGCTCCACCTGGACCACGTAGTTGGAGCCTCCAAACCCGAAGGCGTTGACCTGAAGCCTCCTTGGCCGGCCGTTTCTGCTCTTCCAATCCATCGGCTCCGGGGCGATGAGGAGGGCCGATCCTTTTAAGTCGATTTCCGGGTCCGGATGCCTGTAATTGAGGGTGGAAGGAAAAACCCCCGCCTTCATGGCCGTGACTCCTCGAATGAGGCTGATGATCCCCGAGGCGCCCAGAGTATGTCCGATCTGGGATTTGAATGAGGTGAGCACCGCGCGCGTGGAAGAATTGAAGACGGCTTTCAGGGCGCGGACTTCCTCCACATCCCCTTGCTTGGTGCTCGTGGCATGGCATTCCACCAGGTCTACGGCATCGGGGCCATAGGATATGTCTCTGAAAGAGGCGCGGATGGCGATCTCTTGGGTGATAGCGGCGGACTCCACCATGCCCAGATGGTTGTTGCCGGCTCCCATGCCGGTCACGAAAGCGTGGACAAAGGCCCCTCTTGAGCGGGCGATGCTTTCCCGCTCGATGACGATCATTCCCCCGCCTTCACCAAGGACCATCCCGTCTCTTTCAGCATCGAAGGGGCGGGAGGTTTCGTGAGCGGGTCTTTCCTTTCCGGACAGACCGTAAAGTGCCCCCAGCGCGGAGAATTCCAAGAAATGCAAGCTGGTGAGATTATCTTCGCCTCCTCCGACGACGGCGGCATCGATGATGCCGTTCCGGATCATCTGGATGGCGCTGTGGAGTGCGACGAGCGAGCTCGCGCACGCTGCGGAGACGGAATAGCTGGGCCCCATGAACCCATAGCGGTTGCAGATGAAGCCGGCCGCAGCGCAGTTGAGCCTGCCCAGGAGTGTGGTGTCGTCCGGGGCCCTGCGTCCGGACTTCACCTCTCGTTCGACGGCGATTTCCTGATCCGGTGTGAGGTGAACGGCCCTTTTGACGGCGCCAAGGATATCGTGAACGTGCTCCCTGATGATCATATCGGTGAGGGTCCCAGCCGCCTCGCCTGAGTTTTGGGAGATGAGGACCCCGATTCGTTCGCGCGGGATGTCCGAATCCAGGATGCCGGATGCCCGGATGGCTTTGTCCGCAAGCCACATAGTGAACTTTGTCGCCTCGGTCATGGTCCGGAAATCATGGGGAGGGATCCCGAGTTCATTGCGGGAGACATGAAAGTCCAAAAAGGCGCCCACCTTGCAGTAGGTCTTGTCCGGGACCTGCGGCCGGGGATCATAAAAACGCTCTTGATCCCACCGCGAAGGAGGCACCAAGGTAATTCCGCTCTTCATGGCCAGGCTTGCAGCCCAGACTTCCTCCGGGCTCTTCCCCAGGGCGTTGAGTATGCTCATCCCGGTGATGGCAACCTTCTCAGGATGGTCTCTGTGCGAGGCGACTTGCTTCAGTCCACGTCCGACCGGGGAGGATGGAGTTTCCGAGAATTTCTCGATCGACCCCACAACGGGCTGATGCAGCAAGAGAGGACCTTCGGCCAGCTCGCGGTGAAAGGACTGCAGACTCCGGACCTCCCGGATGAGGCCGGCGCAAGCCCCGCTCATGAATTGCCCGCGTTCAAGACAGGCCCGCTCATCCAGGCCCGGCCCGCCCGGCCCGTCCATGCCTCGGGCCGCAGTGAAGAGGCTCCCCGCGGTCATCTCCTCCATTCTCGTCCGAAAGGTGACTTCGTCTTGACGGCCTGCTGCAAACTCCCTCTCCAGGG
>JAWOIH010000291.1:0-15373 GCA_046484725.1 Candidatus Desulfacyla sp.
ACCTATGGCGGCAAGTCCTTTGATCGCCTCCCGGAGGTGGTGAGGCTGAAACAGGCCCTGACCGGACTGGAAAAAGTCATCGTGGTCCCCTAGGGTTCAGGGGACAGCAAACCCAATCATCCCGCCGACCTTCAAGACGCCGTCCTGTGGCCTGATCTCCTAGGCAACGAGAGAGAACTCCTTTTTGAACAGGTGCCTTTCGACCATCCCCTCTGGGTGGTCTATTCCTCCGGGACCACGGGTCTCCCCAAAGGCCTGGTCCACGGCCACGGTGGCATCCTCCTGGAGTTCTACAAGTTCTCGGGCCTCCAACTGGACATCAAACCCGGCGACAACTTCTTCTGGTTCAGCACCACCGGATGGGTCATGTGGAATATCCTGCAGGGCGGACTCCTCCTCGGCGCAACACCCGTTTTATTTGACGGCAGCCCGGGTTACCCCGACATGGACAGGCTCTGGCAACTGGCTGAACAGGCCCCCATGAATATCTTCGGGACCAGCGCAGCCTATATCACGGCCTGTATGTCCGCGGGCCTGGAACCGGGAAAGGCCCATGACCTTCATGCCCTCAAGACGGTGGGCTCCACCGGTTCCCCCCTCTCCCCCGAGGGTTTCAACTGGGTCTATGAGCACGTGAAGAAGGACGTGTGGCTGGCCTCCGTCAGCGGCGGCACGGATCCCTGTACCGCTTTCCTGGGAGGTTCTCCCCTCCTCCCGGTCCATGCGGGCGAGCTTCAATGCCGCGGACTGGGGGTGAAGGCAGAGGCCTTTGACGAAACCGGTCTTGCCGTGGTGGATGAGGTGGGGGAACTGGTCATCACTGAGCCGATGCCCTCCATGCCCCTCTATCTGTGGAAAGATCCGGGCAACAAACGGTATCTGGAGAGCTATTTCGAGACCTATCCCGGTATCTGGCGGCACGGCGACTGGATCAAGATCACCCCGAGGGGGAGTACGGTCGTCCTGGGCCGGTCCGATTCCACCCTCAAACGTCAGGGCGTACGCATGGGGAGCAGCGAGATCTACGGCGCCTTGGAGGATCTCCCGGAGATTGCCGACTGCCTCGTCGTAGGGTATGAGCGGGAAGGAAGCTACCACATGCCCCTCTTTGTGGTGCTCAAGGAAGGCGCGGGCCTGACCGACGCCCTCAGGGACAAGATACGAAGGCGTATCCGTACGGCCCTGTCCCCCAGGCACCTTCCCGATGAAATCCTGGCCGTCCCTGAAATCCCCAGGACCCTCAATGGCAAGAAGCTGGAGGTCCCGGTCAAAAAGGTCCTCATGGGCATGCCCCTGGAGAAGGCCGTGAACGTGGATTCCATGAGCAATCCCGAGGCCATGCGATATTTTTTGGAGCTGGCGGAAAAGCCTTAACGAAAGGCCCTGTAGCGGGTGCCAATAACGGACAATGCGTCATAAACCTTTCAACCCCGGATGTTGAACTCGATTTTTTTGAACGAAAGGGGGTGGGACAATATAGTACGCGTATCGTTGTTGATGATCACGGACAATCATGAATGGTAGACAAAGGAGGATTTTCTGATGGGAAAAAGAATTTTTAAGATTTTGGTGCTGGTTGCGATGGCGGGTTGCCTTGCGGCCCCCGGGTTTGCTGCGGACAAGGTGATCAAGTGGAAGGTGCAGGGCTTTGTGCCTGCGGGAATGCTCTACCATGATACGCTGGTTCGGCTGGCCGACGAGGTCAAAAAGGCCACCAACGGCCGGCTGGTATGGGAGGTCTTTCCCGCCGGGGCCCTGGTCCCCCCCTTTGAGGGTCTTAAGGCGGTCAGCGACGGCGTGTACGATGCAAACTATGGCTACGGCGGTCAATGGGTGGGCAAGATCCCGGTAGCGCCCCTGTTCTGCTCCGTTCCCGGCGGATTCAACGCCATGGACATGCAGATGTGGCTCAACGAGGGGGGCGGCAGGGAGCTGTACCAGGAGATGTATGATACCTATAAGTTCAACGTGAAGGTCCTCGTTTCCGACCCCATCTCCATGGAGAATTTCATGTGGGCCAAAAAGCCGATCAAAAAGATTGAAGACTTCAAGGGACTCAAAATGCGCATGATGCCCCTTATGGGGGATGTCCTGTCCGAGCACGGCATGAGCGTTATCTTTGTGCCTGGCGGAGAAATCATGCCCAACCTCCAGAGGGGGGTCCTGGATGCCGCCGAATACAGCATCTCGGCCTTTGATAAGACCCTGGGGATCTGGGAGGTCTGCAAATACGTGATGCTCCCGGGAATCCACCAGCCATGCTCCCAGATTGAATTGCTGATCAACAAGAAGTCCTATGAGGCCCTTCCCGATGATCTGAAGGCCCAATTGGATGCGGCCGTTGGCAAAATGAGACTGGACAACTGGCTGTGGACGGAAAAAAAGAACATGGAGGCCATGGAGTTCTTTAAGGAAAAAGGGATCACCGTGGTCGAGATGGACCCTGAAACGGTCAAGACCTTGGTCAAATGGGCCCACGAGTACCTGGACAAACGGGCCGCCAAAGACCCGTTTTTTGCCAAGGTCTGGGAATCTCAGAAGGCCTTTGGCGCCAAGTGGTACCCATTCAGCAACGCCTACTATCTGCCCCATAAATAACAAAGGGGTAAGGCTTTTTTCTCAGAAGGTCGTTGCCCGGGAAAATCAGGGCAGCGGCCTTATTCTTCCTGGAGGGTTCTCATGGAAAAGATCTTCCATGTGGTTGACCGCATGAGCGAGATTGTGGGGAAGCTGGCGAGCTTTTTTGTGGTGGTCCTGATCATCGCCATCGGATATGACATCACCACCCGCTATCTCTTCTCGAAGGCCAACTTCTGGGCCTATGACATGACCATTTTTCTGTACGGCAGCTATGCCATGCTGGGGGCTGCCTATTGCCACTACACCAAGGGCCACGTAAGGATGGATCTCCTGACGGCACGCATGTCTTTACGGACAAGATCCACGGTGGACGTCGTCTGCTACATCCTCCTCTTTTTCCCGCTCTTCATCATCCTCATTTACAAATGCGGGGGTCATGCCATCTGGGCCCTGTTGCACGGCGAGAGATCCTCTGCCAGCGCCTGGAGGCCGTACATGGCCCCCTTCAAGATGGCCATCCTGCTGGGGTTGGTCCTGTTCTTTCTGCAAGGGGTGGTGGATTTCCTGCGGTCCCTCCGGATCGCCCTGAAAGGAGGCCCCCATGAGTCCTGAACTGACCACCATCCTGATGATCCTGAGCCTGTTCATCCTCCTGGCGGGATTTCCCATTGCCCTGGGGGTGGGGACCGTGGGTCTGGTATTCGGGCTCTTGACCTCCGGGCCTTCCTTCCTCTACATGATCCCCATGCGCATCGTGGACGGGACCCTTTCCGAATACATCCTGGCGGCGGTTCCCCTGTTCATTTTTATGGGCACCATGATGCAGACCAGCGGGGTGGCCGAGCGGGCCTTTGGCGTGCTTCACAAATGGATGGGGGGCATCAACGGCGGGCTGGGGGTAGCCACCATCCTGCTGGCCATGCTCTTTGCCGCCACCACCGGCGTGGTGGGGGCATCGGAGACGGCCATCGGGCTCCTGGCCGTGCCGGCCATGCTCAAGGCCCGATACTCCCATTCCCTGGCCAGCGGGTGCGTCTGCGCCGGCGGCACCCTGGGCATCCTCATCCCCCCGAGCATCATGCTGATTCTCTATGCCCCCATGGCCGGGGTATCGGTGCTCCAGATGTTCGCCGGGGCCATTATCCCGGGCATGCTTATGGGCGTCAGCTACATCGTCTACGTCATCATCCGGTGCGCCATCAATCCGAGCCTGGGTCCCGGGACAGGCGCCGGGGAGAGGGTGCGGTTCCTTTCCAAAGAGGTCATGGTAGAAGGTTTCAAATACCTGCTTCCCCCGGGTCTTCTGGTCTTCATGGTCCTGGGCTCCATCTTCTTCGGCATCGCCTCCCCCACCGAAGCAGGGGCCGTGGGTTCCATCGGATCTGTCCTGCTCAGCGTTGTCTATCGGAAACTGACCTGGAAGGATTTCAAACAGAACTGCTACACCACCCTCCGGGTCACCTCCATGATCATCTTCATCGCCTGCGCCGCCAACCTCTATACCGGGGCGTTTCTGAGCGCAGGCTGCGGACAGGTCATTACAGACTTCCTTCTGTCCCTGGGCCTGGGGTCCTGGGGCATCTTCATGACCATGCTCGTCATCATCTTTTTTATGGGATGTTTCATCGACTGGATCGGCATCCTCCTCATTGTGGTGCCCATCTTCTCCCCCATTCTGCTCAACCTGGGATTCGACCCCCTCTGGGTGGGGCTGGTCATCTGCACAAGCCTCCAGATCTCCTTTTTGACCCCGCCTTTTGCCTATTCCATCTTCTATCTGAAAGGTCTCAATCTGGGATTGGAACTGAGCAGCATGTATGTGGGGATTATGCCCTTTGTGGGGTTGCAGCTGATAACGGTCATTCTGATCATCCTCTTTCCGGAGCTGTGTCTCTGGCTCCCCCGTATTCTGGGAAACTAAGGGGCAAGTAAAGGCGTGGAGAAAACGACCATGAAGACGGAAGATATAGAAGCAGTGGCAGTCCTTGGCGCCGGGATCATGGGACATGGGATTGCTCAGAGTTTCCTCATGGGGGGCTATCCTGTGAGGCTCTTTGACATAGCCGAACCGATCCTCGACAACGCCGCAGCACACATCCGTGAGAACCTGGACCTTTTCTCAAGACACGGCCTGCTTTCAGAAAGTGACGTGTCGCCCTGTCTTGAACGGCTCACCACCACGTGCGATCTGAAGGCGGCCGTGGAGGGGGCCCAGTTCATTACCGAGGCGGCCCCGGAAAACCTGGAACTCAAACAATCCCTTTTCGAGGACATGGAAAAGGCCTGTCCCCAGGAGGCGATCCTGGCCAGCAACACCTCCTCCCTGACCCTCGCACAAATAGGGGTACGGGTCCAAAACAAACAACGGCTCGTGACCACCCACTGGTTCAACCCACCCCACATCGTCCCAACCGTGGAGGTGGTCCGGTCTCCCTGGACCAGCGATGAAACCCTGGATGTCACCTACAATCTCCTGGTCCGGATCAAGAAGACCCCCGTGAGAATCCGACAGGAGATCCCGGGCTTCCTCATCAACCGAATCCAGATGGCCATGGTAAGGGAGATCCTGGATCTCTATGAAAAGGGGATTGCCAGCGCCGAGGACATCGACAGGGCCGTGAAGGGGAGCATCGGGTTCCGCCTGGCCAGCATCGGACCGCTGCTGACCATGGATCTGGGCGGGCTCAAGCTCTGGCTGAGGGTTTGTGAAAATCTCTTCCCTGAGATCCGGAGTTCAACGAATCCACCCGAAGCCCTGGTCCAACTCACAGAACAGGGCTGCGACGGCATCAAGACCGGCAAGGGCTTCTACGATTATACCCGGGACTTCTCAAAATCCGAACTGGACCAGGCCATCAGGAAAAGGGACGAAGAGTTTCTCCATCGCCTGAAGAACCTGTACAGAATCTGATAAACCGGGAAGGAGGTCTCGCGCCCCTGTGAAACGACGGCAACAACGGTTTCACTGGGCAGGCAAAGACGCAAAGCCCAAAGAACCCCTAAACCTTAAACCCTTTTGCTTTCAGCTTCAATCCCTGAACCTCTAAACCCTGAGACGGAGATCGCACCCATGAACATCGGAAGCTTACTGGGACGCCACGCGCAGTACCGACCTGACAAGCCGGCGCTGGTCTTTGAGGACCAGAGGTTTACCTATCGCGAATACAATGCCAACGTGAACCGGCTGGCCAATGCCTTTCTGGACATGGGGATCCGAAAGGGAGACAAGGTCGCCACCCTCCTTCCCAATTGCGTCGAATTGCTCGAAACCTACTGGGCCGTGGCCAAGATCGGGGCCGTGGTGGTGCCCCTGAGCACACTCCTCCTGGGAAAAGGGCTCAAGTCCATGCTCGAGGATTCGGATACGGTCCTGGTGATTACCTATTCCGGCTTTGCCGGTACCCTCGATGAGATCCGGTCCGAACTGAAGGGCATTGCCCCGGACCGCTATGTCCTGACAGACCGGAACGATATCCCGGGCTATGGCTTCTATGGCGACCTCACCGCCACAGCCAGCGACCAGGGTCCCCGAGGGATCGAGATCCAGGACCAGGATGTCTTCAACATTATCTACAGCAGCGGCACCACCGGTCGGCCCAAGGGGATCGTACACACCCATTACATCCGTTCCATGTACTGCACACTGGGGGCCACAGCCTTTCGGATGACTCCGGAAAGCGTCATCATCCACGTGGGCTCCATTATCTTCAACGGGGCCTTCGTCACCCTTATGCCGGCCATGTATCTGGGCGCCACCTACATCCTCCATCGCCAGTTTGACGCAGGCGCCTTTATCGAAACGGTCGAGAGGGAAAAGGTGACCCATGTCATCATGGTGCCGGCCCAGATCATCGCCATCCTGCACCATGCCCGTTTTTCACCCGAGGCCCTCTCCTCCATCGAGATGCTCTGCAATGTGGGGGCCCCCCTTCATCAGGAACACAAGGATGAACTCAACCGTTACCTCCCGGGGAGACTCTATGACCTCTACGGGCTGACCGAGGGCTTCCTGACTATCCTGGACAGGAACGACGCAGGCAGGAAGTCCGGCTCTGTGGGGACCCCTCCCCCGTTCTATGAAATGCGCATCTGCGATGACACAGGGAAAGAGGTCCCGCCCAATACCGTGGGCGAGATCGTGGGACGGGGTCCCATCCTCATGCCCCATTATTACAAACGGGACGACCTGACCCGGGAGGCGATCCGGGACGGCTGGCTCTACACCGGGGACCTGGGACAGGTGGACGAGGAGGGATTTCTGTATCTGGTGGACCGCAAGAAGGACATGATCATCTCGGGCGGGGTCAATGTCTATCCCAAGGACATCGAGGAAATCATCGTCCATCACGAGGCGGTGCTCGAGGCCGCGGTATTTGGCGTACCCAGCGAGAAATGGGGGGAAAGCCCTATCGCGGCCGTAACCCTCCGGAAACCGGGAGCCGCGACCCCGGAGGAACTCAAGGCCTGGATCAACGAGAATGTGGGGGCCAAATTTCAGCGGGTACAGGACCTGTTGATCCTGGACGAACTCCCCCGCAACATCGCCGGCAAAGTCCTTAAAAGGGTCATGCGCGAGCAATATTCAGCCCGATAAGCTGGCGCGGCATCGCCGCCCATGGGCACCGAAGGAATTGCACCTCGTTGTTCCAGCGGTTGCGAAGAACTTCTGTGCGAGACTTGACACCCACGCTGAATAGTGGCATTAATATTCTCACCCGCAATAAATCTTTTACAATTCTGTTGTTTCCTCCAGTCATTGGATGAGGGGATGGCGTTATCAGGCCTTCTTTCTCTCTGCTGTAAAGAGTAGTGCCGGACGTATGGAGAGAACGGATCTGGCAAGAGAAAAAGCGGAGTTTCGGATCGAGGAGAACATGCATGGAATCTGAAGTGTACAGCCTCTGTTTTATGTGTTCGGTGCGTTGTCCCATAAAGGTGACGACAAAGGATGACCAGGTAAAGTGGATCGAGGGCAATCCCCATGTGGCAGGGATGGAGGGGAGCCTCTGCCCTCGGGGGGCCGCCGGGATCGCCTTTTTGTATGACCATGAGAGGGTTCAGTCGCCCATGATCCGGACCGGGCCCCGTGGATCCGGCCAATGGAAAAAGGCCACATGGGAGGAGGCCCTCGACAGGGTGGGAGAACAACTTCGAAAGGTCATTGACGAACACGGGGGACATAGCGTGGCCCTGGGGGAGCGGACCCAGCTTGCCACCCATGTGAGCAAGGCCTTTCTCAAGGCCATCGGGTCGCCCAACCATTTCACCCACGATGCCCTCTGCAAGGGGTCGGTCAATACGGCGGCGCGTTCCCTTTTCGGTTATACCGATGCCCAGATGGGCATAGACTACAAGAATACCCGGCACATTGTCCTGTACGGGCGTAACATTTTCGAGGCCATTGAGGTGAAGGGCGTGAGGGCCTTGACCGAGGCCCTGGAAAAGGGTGCAAAACTGACCTGCATCGATCCGAGGGTAAGCATCACCGCCACCAAGGCGGATCGCTACTGGATGATTCGGCCGGGGACGGACCTTGCCCTCAACTATGCCCTGATTCACCTGATCCTTAGAGACAGGCTCTACGATGCCGGCTATGTGGATCGTTGGGTCTCGGGGCTGGCCCAGCTTCAGAACTTTGTCCAGCCGTATACGCCCCAATGGGCTCAACAGGAGACAGGCATAGCCGCCTCGGAGATCGAGTCGCTGGCCAGGGAACTGGCTGAGGACAGACCTGCGGTGATCTTTCACTTCGGGTACCGGGGCGCCAATCACGCCAATGAAATTTATCAGCGCAGGTCCATCCTGATACTGAACGCCCTCATGGGGAGCATAGAGGCAAAGGGCGGCATCTTCTTCAAAAAAGGGCCCGGGGAGGTGGGCGGGAAACCGGCGCGCAAACTCACGGAGCAGACATTTCCGGAGATCGCCATGCCCCGGTTTGACAAGGTGGGGACCCCTGATTTTCCCCTCCCCGATCCGAGCCATGGTGTCGCACAGATGCTGCCCAGGGCCATCCTTGACGATGACCCCTATCCGATCAAGGCCCTCATCAACTACCGCTTTGATCCGATCATGTCCATACCGGACAGCGCCATGACCAAGAAGGCCTTGGACAAACTGGATTTTATCGTGACCATTGACGTCAATTACAGCGATATCGCCTGGTACTCCGATGTCATCCTTCCCGAATCCACCTACCTGGAGCGCACGGACTCCGTTCAACAGGCCAATGGTCTCAAACCCCAGATGTTCCTGAGACAGCAGTGCGTGACCCCCCGTTACGACACCCGGCCCGGGGCCGTCATTCTCAAGCAGATCGCTGAGCGGTTGGGGACGGGCGCGTATTTCCCATACACGACCATGGAGGACCTGGTCAGATGGCAACTGGAAGGCACCGGATTCTATCTGGAGGACTTTCGGCCCAAGGGGTTTGTCGCCTACACGGACAAACAGATCTTCTGGGACAGGGAAACCTCCCTCAAATTCAAGACGCCTTCCGGCAAGATAGAACTGGTCTCGTCGCTTCTGGAGGATGCTGGATTCCCTTCCTTCCCTGAATATGAACCGATGGCCGCGCCGCCGGAGAGTCACTTCCGGCTCATCACAGGACGCTGCGCCCTGCATACGCACGTTTCCACCCAGAACAACCCCTACTTGAATGAGATTGCCCCTGAAAACGTACTCTGGATCCATTCCAAAGAGGCGGAAGGGCTCGGCATAAAGGATGGGGACATGGTGACCATATCGTCCAGCCGAGGCTCGGGAGAGATGCGTGCATTTGCGACGAATCTGATTCACCCTGAGGCCGTCTTTATGCTGCACGGTTACGGGCACGAATCCCAAGCGGCCACGAGATCTTTCAATAAAGGGGTGAGCGACGCGGTTCTGATGGAAAATATTTCGGATATGATCGGCGGGAGTCCGGCCCTGCATGACACCTTTGTGACCGTGACGAAGCTCGAGGGAACAGCGACAGGCAAATCGGGAGGAAGATGATGAGCAAGTACTATCTGTCACAGGATACCAAGAAGTGCATCGGGTGCCACAGCTGCGAGGTGGCGTGCAAGAGCAATAAGGGCTTGCCGGTCGGCCCGAAACTGTGTGAAATCATCACCATTGGACCGGTTTTTGTCGGCGGGCTTCCCAAGGCAGGATATACTTTCATGCCCTGTTTCCACTGTGAGGACCCCTGGTGTGTGGCCGCATGTCCCACCGGGGCCATGCAGAAGCGCGCGGAAGACGGCATCGTATTCGTGGACCCGTTGCTGTGCGTCGGGTGCAAGACCTGCATGTCGGCCTGCCCATGGGGGGCGCCCCAGTGGAACCCCGAAACCGGGAAGGCGGTCAAATGTGATTTCTGTATGGATCGTATTGACAAGGGTCTGGAGCCTGCCTGTGTTACGGTGTGCACCACCAAGTGTCTTCAGTTCGCACCGGCCGAAAAGGCCCCGAGGATCAAGCGGGAGCGCTATGCTAAGGCCATGACCTCGCTGGAGTAGCCCGTATCTGTTTCACGCCCGGTCCGGTCTTGGCGTCATTGTCTGTAAATTCTACCCAGCAGGCCAAGATATTTTGTTGAGGCGATCGCATTTGATTCGTTAGAGATAGAGGTTTTCCCGCTACAGCGGGATCGCCAATTTGGCTGCGGCCGTTAGGCAGCCTTAGGATGAGATTGGATATGTCCGACAGGATATGCCCCGTTGCGGATACCGTCAATCGGCTCTCGGATGCCATTGTTGAAGGGCATCTGAAGCATGCCAGGGGAAGGCAACTGGCTGAAGATATATTGAAGTTGACGCAGGACATTTCTTCCGGAAGGGGGGGCCCCGAGCACCTTCCGGCCATGGGGTCCCTCGCGCAACGCCTTGTCACGGAGATTCCCGACAAGGCCTGTCAGGAAACCGGAAGATGGCTTCAATCCGTTTTTTCGGAACAGAGGGAGGTCTTTCTGAGCCATCTTGAGACACGGACATGTCCGGACGCGGACTGTGTCAGATTGGCGCCTGCGCCCTGCCAGATGTCCTGCCCGGCCGGCATCGATGTCCCCAGTTATGTGACCCTGGTGGGGGAGGGCCGTGACGAAGACGCCATTGAACTGATTCGGAAAGACAATCCCTTCCCCTGGGTGTGCGGACTTGTATGCACCAACCCTTGCGAATTCATGTGTGTCAGAGGACGGATCGACACGCCGGTTTCCATCAAGTATCTCAAAGGGTTTGCTGCGGAAAGGGCCATGTCGGATCGTCTCTACCGGAACCCTGAAAAATCGCCTGACAACGGTCGGAAGGTGGCGATTGTCGGAGCCGGTCCGGCCGGGTTGACGGCAGCCTACTATCTTGCCCTCAAGGGATACCGGGTTACCGTAATTGACGCCCTTCCCGTGGCCGGAGGGATGATGATGGTGGGGATCCCGAGGTACCGCCTCCCCAGAGAGGTTATCGATCAGGAAGTGTCCATGATCGAGGATCTGGGGGTTGAATTCCGTTTCAACACCCGTATGGGGAAGGACGTGACCTTTGATCAACTCAGGGAGGAGGGATTCGAGGCCTTTCTCATCGCCGTGGGGGCCCACGCCTCCCTCACTGTCGGCATTCCCGGAGAAAACAGGTATCCTCAGGTCATGGATGCCATCGCCTTCCTGCGGCGGGTTGCCCTGGGCGACCGACACATGCCCGGCAAGCGGGTGGCGATCATCGGCGGGGGCAACGTGGCCATGGACGCTGCGCGCACCTGTGTTAGGCTTGGGTGCCATGAGGTGTCGGTTATCTACCGGAGAACACGGTCGGAGATGCCCGCCAATGAGGAGGAGGTTCAACAGGCCGAGGAGGAGGGAATACGTTTTTCATTCCTCACGATTCCGGTTGAGATCCTGGGGGATGATGACACGCTTTCCTCTCTGAGGTGCATGCGAACCGAACTGGGTCCCCCGGACGACAGCGGCCGGCGCCGACCCGTCCCTGTGGAGGGGAGCGATTACCTCCTTCATGTGGATGCGGTTATACCGGCCATCGGCCAGACCGTGGATCCTTCCGGGTTGACCGATCTTGGAACCCTGAAATGGTCCAGGCGCCATACGGTGGGCGTTAATATCGCCAGCATGGAGACCTCCATAGACGGGATTTTTGCGGCGGGGGATGCGGTTTCAGGCCCTGCCACCGTGGTGGAGGCCATTGGCGGTGGGAAGCGTGCGGCCGGCGCCATCGATCGGTATCTTTGCGGCATCCCTCAGCCTAAGATGCCTCCGGTGCCTGTACGCCGGCGTCGCATGCCGTTCACTCAGGTCCCCGCCTCCACCAAAATGAGTCTCCAGCGGCCGGATATGCCGATGCTCAATGATGAAAGAAGGCGGGTGACCTTTCAGCAGGTGGAGCTGGGCTACCCTGAAAACGCCGTGAGAGAAGAGGCCCGACGCTGTTTGAGGTGTGATATCTGCATCCGATGCGGTCGCTGTGTGGACATATGCCGCAACAAGATGGGGATTGACGCCCTGCAGATGGGATATCTGGATTTCGATCACCCGGATCCCACGGATTTCAGGATTACCGCCGAGAGATGTATTTTGTGCGGCGCATGTGCGGCCAACTGCCCCACCGGGGCCATGCGAATGGAAGACTCGGGCGACGAGAGGGTTCTGAGCCTGTGCGGGACCATCCTCAACCGGCTCAAGGTGGAAAGATGCGAGATGTGCGGCAGGGTCATAGGCCCGGAAAGGTATCATGATTTTATCAGGAAGCGGATCAAAGGAATCAACCAGCATTTGACGGACAAGGTCCTCTGCCTGGAATGCGCCAGGAAATCCGGGGTTGAAACTGATGCCGAAAAAGGACCCCCCAAGGTGCTGGTCTAACGAAGGAATATGCGAGGGAGTCATGACGTTTCGGAAAGGTCAAAAGGTCGAGGTATACAGATGCTCGGAGGATGAGAGCTGGCAGGGTTATATGGATCGATATGTGGGCTTGCACGGCGTCGTGACCGACCCGGACACGGTCAAGAACGATCCGGATGCCCTCATTGAGGTCACCCTTGACAAGGAAGGGACCCACCGCTTTCCTCAGGATTGCCTCCGTGTCCTGACAGACTGACGATTGCATCGAAAAGCATTTTCCCACCAAACCGGAGGAGTATTCATGCCGATTCAGGATGTGTTGGAGCAGGACTGCGGACCTGCCGTCGTCATCGAGAGCCACCTTTCCGTGGAGGACGCTGTTCATCTGATGACGGAAAAAGACATTTCTGCGGTGATCGTCACGGAAGATAATCGTCCGGTCGGAATCTTTACGGAAAGGGATGTCTTGCTCAGCTATGTCAGGTCCGGGAGGCGGCCTTTTAAAGAGATCGGAATGAGGAGCGCCATGACCAATAAATTGATTGTGGCCAAACCCGAGGACGACATTGACGCCACCCTGTCGCTCATGATTCAGACAGGGATTCGACATATACCAGTGATCGACGGAGGGGAGATTATCTCGCTGATCAGTATCTGCGATCTCGCCCACCATCAGGTGGGGACCCTGTCCACCGAACTCCACTACCTGGAGGAGTATGTAAACGATCTCCACGAGGCAGGTCGCGATTAGGGCTCGCAATAGAGGATGGAATAAATGCCCAGAATGATCATCAACGGGAGTGAGGTTGAGGGCGATGAGGGGGTGTCTGTTCTGCAGGTGGCCCGTTCAAAGGGGATCAGGATCCCCACATTGTGCTATCATGAGGCCCTGAAGCCGATCGGCGCCTGCAAATTGTGCGGTGTTGAAGTCCGCGGCAGCACAGGAAAACAGAGGACTCTTCTCTCCTGTATCCTGAAGGTCAAGGAAGGTCTTGACGTGACCACCGAGAGCGACCTGGTGACAAAGTCGCGACAGGCCGCCTTTCGCAATCTCTTGACCATGGCCCCCCAGTCCCGGTTCATTCGCAATCTGGCAGAAGAATATGGCGTGGATCCGGGGCCTGTGGCTGACGGCTGCGTCAGATGCCGGCTCTGCATCCGCGTGTGCAAAGAAATTGTGGGAGCCGGGGCACTCAAGATGGAAACGCGGGATGGCATGAGCTTTGTGGTGCCCGAAAAGGGGCGTTGTATCGGGTGCGGCACCTGTGCCAACATCTGTCCGACAGGCGCCATCCAGATCACGGACATGGGCAGCACCCGTACCATTTCCATCCGCGATGAAATCATCGGGGTCCACGTTCTTGAACGGTGTCATGCCTGCGGCAGATATTTCGCCTCCCAGAAATTCCTCAAACATGTGGAACTGCAGACCACCCGGCATACGGCGGTGAAAGATCACCCTCTCTATTGCCCCACCTGCACCAAGCTTTTCTCGAATAGAATCAAGTCATCATCGAGACTCAAGCGAATGGGGTAGCATTCGACTCACTACTGCCGGATAGTCCCGTACCCATGTCCATGTCGTTCGTGGGCGCGTACGCCCATGACGTCCTGCATCCAGTCTTGTTCACGTTTCCTGTATTGCCTCCATCTTCAACAGGCCGGGTGCCCTTATCCTTCAGGATTCCGCTTGACGGCCTTCTTTTCTGCATAGGTCAGGACCATGCCGCCGTCAAAGAGGAGATCGCCGCCCACCAGGTACCGCCCGAAACGAGAAAATCCGAAGAGAAACAGATTGGCCACCTCGATGGGCGTCATCATCTCTTTGATGCGCGAATCCCCCATCATGACGTCCCGCACCACCTCTTCCGGCGCGATGCACCGCTGTTTCGCCTGGGCCGGAATCTGGTTCAGGGCCAGGGCCGTCTTGATGAAGCCGGTGCTTACGGTAAAGGAGCGGATCTTTCCATCCCCCTCGGCCGATATGGACTGGCTCAGGCCCCTCAGGCCGAACTTCATGATATTGTAGGCGGCCTTGTTCAGGGTGCAGATGTGCCCGTGAATCGAGGCCATATTGCCGATAGCCCCGGTCCCGTCGCTGCTCCTTCTCATATGAGGAATGACCAGTTTGGAGAGGTAAAAGGGCGCCCGGAGCATCAGCCGATGCATGAAGTCGAATTTTTCCATGGGGAAGTTGTCGATCGAATCGATGTGCTGGACCCCGGCGATATTCACCAGATATTTAATGGCCCCTGCCTTGGCCGCCTCGGCCACGGCACGCTCGACCTCCTCATCCTTCGTGAGATCGGCCTTGACAAAGATCATCCTTCCCCCGATCTCATGGACCATCTCCACGGTCTTTTGCGCCTCTTCTTCATTGACGTCCAGCCCAACGGCGGTCAGGCCGTTGGCCGCGGCCGCCATTGCCGTAGCCCTCCCGATTCCCATGGCAGCGCCTGTGACGATGCAGACATTGTCCGGGTTGAAGTTGGCGTCCTGAAGGACCAGGATCTCCTGGGGCATTATTTTGGGTTCCGTGATATCCATGTTTTTCCTCTCTTTTAAGGGATTAACGGCAATTGCATGCCTCTCGGCGCTGAATCCATTTTTTACTGCTGCGCATTTGCCGTGTCAACAGAAAAGCCGGGTCCGGAGTTACACGTGCCTGACACAGGCCCTCAGCCGCTACTAAATCCGCAAACAGCAGTGCCTGCCTTTCAGCTTTCAGCTTTGAGCTTCAAGCTTTCGCTACCAAAGGACGACCTGCGCATTTGACTGGGATACGGGCACACCCCCCGCCTGGGAAGAGGACTGCGTCTCGGCGCTACGTTGCCTCCCATTCAACCATGTCACGGATCTCATCCCAGCTCCCGACGGACAAGAACGGATGGGCCTGGCGGTTCCAGGGCTGATCAAAGACAATCGGCGTCACCGGACTCTGCTGAATGAGATAGCAGGTCTCCAGGC
>JAWOIH010000404.1:0-5589 GCA_046484725.1 Candidatus Desulfacyla sp.
ATTTCAGTTTGAAAGGTAAAATTGCGTTGGTGACCGGCGCGAGCAGAGGCATCGGCGAGGCCATTGCCGTAACGCTGGCGGATTACGGCGCTCTTTGCGTCCTAGCAAGCCGCAAGGCGGATGCCCTGCAGGCTGTCGCAGAGAAAATCGCTTCCCGGGGAGGCAAGGCGGATGCCGTCACCTGCAACGTGGGAGACCTCAAGCAAATTGAAGCGCTTTTCCGGCAGATCAAGGAGCGGTATGGGACGCTTCACATCCTCGTCAACAACGCCGTTACAAACCCCTATTTTGGCGAGATGCTGGGCGCCGATGAAGGGGCCTGGAACAAGACCTTTGACGTGAACCTGAAGGGCCCCTTCTTCATGATCCAGCAGGCAGCCAAACTCATGATGGAATCAGGCGGCGGGTCCATTGTGAACATCTCCTCCATCAACGGCATCAAGCCAGCGCTGTTCCAAGGGATCTATTCCATCACCAAGGCAGGCGTTATTTGCATGACCCAAGCCTTTGCCAAGGAACTTGCCGCCAAAAACATCCGGGTGAATGCCGTGCTGCCGGGACTTGTAGACACAAAATTCGCCAAAGCGCTCATAGAGAACGACATGATCTATGACTACATCATCCAAAGGATTCCTATGGGCAGGCACGCTCAGCCCCGTGAAATGGCGGGTGCGGTGCTCTATCTGGTCTCGGATGCCGCCCCCTACACGACCGGTGCGATCCTGGTGGTGGATGGGGGTGCGCTGGCATAAATTCTCGGTCTGCAGTTTCTATGCAGGATGCGGAAAAGTGCAAATTCCGTAACACTGTAGCTTTTTGAAAGGGTAGTGCTATGAAGATTGAGGACATCAAGCGGGTGCTCATCCTGGGCGCCGGAACCATGGGCCAGCAGATCGGGCTCCAGTGCGCCATGCACGGATACGATGTCGTTTATTATGATCTCTCCCAGGAAATCCTAGACAAGGCATTGCGCCGCGTTGCCAAGCTCGGTTCCTGGTATGCGTCGGGCGGACGTCTCACCCTGGACAATCTCCGGCGGTCTCTCGCAAGGATCTCTGCGACCCCTGATCCTGCCAAGGCGGCCCAGGATGCGGACCTTCTCAGTGAATCGGTACCGGAAGACCCGGAGTTAAAGGGCAAAGTGTTAGGCCTGTTTCACAAGCTCTGCCCCGAGAGAACCATCTTTACCACCAATACCTCTATGCTCGTCCCCTCCATGTTTGCCGAGGCCACAGGAAGGCCTGAAAAACTGATAGCCCTTCACTTCCACGACCTGAGAGCAAACAATATAGCGGATCTCATGCCGCACCCCGGCACCGCACCTGAAGTCGTTGACCTCGTTCACGACTTTGCAGAGAGCATCGGGCAGACCGTCATCACACTCCGGCGGGAAAACAGCGGTTACGTCTTCAACACCATGCTCTCAAGCCTTTTCTCCACCGCTCTCTCGCTGGCATCCCGCAAGGTCGCCACCGTTGAGGACATCGACCGGTCATGGATGGGGGTCATGCACACGGACATGGGGCCCTTTGGGATCATGGACCAGGTGGGGCTCTCAACCGTGTGGATCATCACCGATTACTGGGCCAAAAAGACAGGGGATGCCCAGGCCCGGGCCAATGCCGGCTTCCTGAAACAGTACGTAGACAGGGGGCACTTGGGCTTTAAAACACATCAGGGCTTCTACTCGTACCCAAACCCTGCCTATACGGACCCGAATTTCCTGTCCGGCTCCTCATTCTAAACCTTCGGTTCTTTCCACCAGGGGTAGAAGTCCGGCATGCCGGTGGAGACTTTCATTTCAAATTTCGGTGGCCTTTTCTCCAGAAAGCTTTCAACGCCTTCGCGGGAATCTCTTTCGTGGCCCATCCAATAGAAACAGCGCGAGTCGATGAGGTGGATCGATTGGGGATCACCTTCCGCAAGGCCATGCCACAAGAGCGCCTTGCTGAGTGCCACAGAAACCGCGGATGTATTTTGCGCGATTTCCTGCGCGATCGTCATAGCCTTGTCCAAGACCCCGTCCTGGGGCACCACATAGTTAAAAAGACCGGATTTCGCCTCTTCCGAGGCGCGAAACACCCGTCCCGAGTAAATCCACTCAGCCGCTTTGGAGATCCCGACTATGCGCGGCAGAAACCACGAGGAGCATGCCTCCGGCACAACCCCGCGCCTGGTAAAAACAAACCCGATCTTTGCATCCTCTGAGACGATCCGGATGTCCATGGGCAGCGTCATGGTTATGCCCACGCCCACAGCATGCCCGTTGATTGCCGCAATCACAGGTTTTTTGCATCTGAAAACAGCGAGGGCAATCTGGCCTCCGCCGTCCCGATGTTCGCCAATAGGCACCTTTCGACCTTCCTGCACAGTCCGATTGAAAGCGGATCCGCCGGAGGACAGGTCGGCTCCCGCACAGAAAGCCTTGCCCGCGCCCTTCACCACGACCGCACGGACCGAATCATCCCGATCAGCAGCCGCGAAGATCTCGACCAACTCCTTTCGCATGGCTTGGGTGAGAGCGTTCATTTGCTCCGGACGATAAAGCGTGACCGTGGCAACCCCTTTCTCGACTTCATACCTCGTCTGTATCAATTCCATGGATTTACCTCTTCCGGCAAGTGTTCAATGTTCGGTGTTCGGTGTTCAGTTTGATCCCCGGCCCGCTTCGCTGAACCATGAGTGACAAGTAACGAGTTATTCTTTCCTGTCACTTGTTACTTGTAACTTGTCACTTTCCCTTCAGCAGCATGTTAGTGTTGCATATTTTCCCATATCATGGAATAGCCTTGTCCTCGTCCTACACACATGGTTGTAAGGCCGTACCGCGCGCCGGCATTCTCCTTGAAAAGGTTCATCAGGAACGTGACCAGCCTTGGACCTGATGCGGCCAGGGGATGCCCGAAGGCCAATGAGCCTCCCCATATGTTGACACGGGGGTCATCCGCCTTCAGACCCAGCCTGTCCAGGCAGTAAAGGGCCTGGACCGCAAAGGCCTCGTTGATTTCAATGATGTCCAAATCACCCATGGCCAATCCGGCCTTGTCCAACACTTTCAAAGTGGCCGGCACCGGCGCGGTCCCCATGATGGTGGGATCGACCGCTGCCACAGCCGAGGCGACCCATCGCATTTCAGGTTCCAGGACCAATGCCTCGGCCTTTTTTTCGCTCATCAACAAAACGGCACTTGCCCCATCATTGAGTCCCGAGGCATTTCCGGCCGTTACCCGGCCGTTTTCCCTGAACGCCGCTTTGAGTCCGGCGAGGGATTCCAGGCTGGTCTCAGGCCTGGGTTGCTGATCCTTGTCGAGCACCTCCTTGGTACCGTCGCTCCGTTCGACCTCGATGGGAACGATCATTGGTTTCATCTTGCCCGCTTGAATAGCCCATTTCGCCTTTTGCTGGGATGAAAAGGCGTATCGGTCGGCCATCTCCCTGGTGAATTCCGGAAATCGGTCGTGGATATTCTCCGCCGTCATGCCCATGTTGAAGGCCGACGGTCCTCCCATCACCGCCTCGAGCCTCGGGTGGGGATCACGCATGAATCCCATGGGCACGTGGCCCATGTGTTCCACACCTCCTGCAAGCAGACAGTCGGCCATCCCTGTGGCGATGTAGCCCACTGCAAAACCGATGGCCGTGAGACCGCCGGCGCACATGCGGTCAATGGAACACCCCGGCACCTCCCAACCCCAGTCGGCCAGCATGGGAACAGCCCTGCCCAGCGTTCCTCCCTGCTCTTTGGCTTGATTGGTGACTCCCCAGATACTGTCCTCGATCATATCCGGCCGCACCTCAGAATTTCTTTCGATCAGCGCCTTAAGAAGGGGAACCGCCAGGTCGTCGGCCCGGGTTTTCCAAAACATGCCCTTTTCTCCGGCCTTTCCAAATGCCGTCCTCACACCGTCAATCACCACGACCTCGTTTAACTTTTTCTCCATGGTTTCGAACTCCGTTACGATCCCCTTTCAAATACGGCCGCGATCCCAAGCCCTCGTTCAACGCTCCCATGTACCGGCCCGCCGGCATTTTTGCAGCAGTAACGATTACGGGATCTTTCAAAGTCATCCCTCTAAAATGCCTCATTCGGCATCTCAACGATCTCGCGCCCGCTTCGGAGACAGGTATCGAGACGAGCTATGGTCAGGGGCATCATGGTTCCCACGAAATAGGAGGCCTGCATGACCTTCCCTGCATAAAACGCATTTCCCCTGCCTTCATTCACAACCTGCTGAGCGATGACGGCCAAGTCCAGAAGACGCCAGGCCACCGTGACATCCCCGAAACACATAAGCGCCGGAAAGGTGTAGGATGCCCATTGAAGGGGATCCGACTTCATCCTATCGGCCATTTGGAGTGCTACCTCCCTCAACTTCCTCAGCGCCTTGTGCAAAGTCTGCACGTCTCTTCCGAGCTTGGGATGATCCTGATGGTTCACGCAGAAGCGTTCAAGTTCCTTTATGTATGCGTTGAAAAGTGTGCCATGGCTTGCCTTCATCTTGCGCCCCATCAGGTCAAGGGATTGGATCCCGTTGGTTCCCTCATACAGGGACATGATCTTGGCATCCCTCAGATACTGCTCTATGGGATAGTCCTTGGTATACCCGTAGCCCCCGAGACACTGCAGCGCCGTCTCACACACCCTGAACCCCATGTGCGAGCAGTAGGCCTTAATGATCGGGGTGATAAAATCCAAGAGGTTCCGGTAAAGGGTTTTTTCATCACTGCCGTCCGGAAGCTCCCAGGCAAGATCGGACCAGAAAGCCCCCGTATAGATCATGGACCGCATGCCGTCCACCATGGCTTTCATCCAGAGCAACATGCGGCGCACGTCCGGGTGATCGATAATCGGGACCGATCCGGGCTTCCGGCCGGCCACATCCTGTCCCTGAATGCGGGTTTTGGCATATGCAAGGGCGTTCAGATAGGCCGTACCGGCCAGGGTCATGCCGCTGACACCGGTATTGATTCGAGCGGCGTTCATCATCTGGAACATGTGGGGGAGCCCTTGATTAGGCTCCCCGCATAGAAAGCCGATACAGTCATCATGGCCGCCGAAGTGCAGCTCGCACGTTGGAGAGGCATGAAGCCCCAGTTTTTCTTCCACCCTTTCACAAAACACGTCATTCGGCTGTCCAAGGGAACCATCGGCATTGACCTTGATCTTAGGCACAACAAAAAGAGAGATTCCCCTGACACCTTCAGGGGCGCCTTCCATGCGAGCCAGCACGAGATGGACGATGTTTTCGGTCAGGTCATGGTCGCCCCATGAGATAAAGATTTTTGACCCTTTTATTCTGAAATGATCTCCATCGGGATAGGCGGCGGTTCGAATGTCGGCAAGATTCGATCCTGCATCAGGTTCGGTGAGGCACATGGTTCCCGCCCAATGGCCGCCATACATCCTGGGAACAAAGAGTTTTTTCAATTCCTCGGTTGCGAAGTTTTCTACGAGATGGGCTGCACCATGGGTGAGACTCGGGGCCATGTTGAAAGCCTGGCAAGCCCCGTACATCAGGTCATTGACCACAATTCGCATCATGTGCGGAAACCCCTGGCCGCCGTAAGTCGTGTCCCTGGAAAGCCCGA
>JAWOIH010000505.1:0-6751 GCA_046484725.1 Candidatus Desulfacyla sp.
TCTGGTCGTCAGGGGGAACGACCTCCAGAACAGAGAGAGGATCGTCCCAGAGAAACTGGTGAAGGAGGCGACACCCGATAGGGTCCGCCTTTCCATAGACAAAGAGAGATTTGAGCGCATGAAGGACTTTATACACGAGGAATACATCCCATCCAACATCATGCTCTATATGGCCGATATGGCGGAATGGAATGTGGGAACCCCGGCAGGCGTATTTGTTGAGCATGAGGCCGTTCCGGCCGGAGGGATGGTCGTCCACAAGGGGGCCAAGGTGTTCGCAACGGACGGACATGTGGGCCGGGTAGATGACTTCCTGGTGGAGAAAAAGACGGGACGTATTACCCACCTTATACTCCTGGAAGGACATTTATGGGGGAAGAAGGATATCACTGTCCCTGTCAACCGTATAGACCGCTACGAAGAGGGAGACGTTTATCTGAACATCGGCAAGGCCGGCGTAGAATCCCTGCCTGTTATCGAAAGATAACCACTCCGGCATACGCATTCGTTTTCGACGCTCAATCAATAAGGAGGGCAAAACAAATTGGCATCCCTGAGGGTATTCCTTTTATCCTGCCTGCCCATCTTCGGATCAGGACTCTACGGTTGCGGCGGGGGCGGCGCAGAACTCCAATCCCACACCACCACAACGACCATTGGTCAGGAACTGATAGACCTCCAGTCGGCCTATGACAAAGGGGTTATCACAAAAGACCCGTACGAATCCCAAAAAAAGAAAATTTTGAAGAGGGATTAGGGGTCCGCTTGGACTCAGGCAAACCAGCGGGGTAAAGGAGTGCATGAACGATCCCCCTGAAGGACAGCGGTTTCCATGAAAAAGCGGAAGAAGTCAACGGTCTGGATCTCAGGAGGCATCGCTGTCCTTTTGTTTCTGGCCTGCGCCCTGATCCTGATGGGCCCCCGACTCCTCAATTCCGAATCTGCAAAGAGGGACATCTTAAACCACCTCTCCGGCAGGGTCGGGGGACAGGTTCACTTCGCACATGCTGATTTCTCGCTTTTCCCCCAACCCCATGCCGTGATTCGAGGGGCGGGCCTCTCCATTCCCGGCAGGGTCTCGGCGGATATCCCATCCGTAACCGTCTACCCAAGCTCTGGCCCCTCCTGATCGGCAGGATGGACATCGTCCGTATCAGCGCCCAATCGCCCCGTATCACCATCGATCTGCCCCGTCCGGAGGGCGGGGAAAAAGCGCCCCCCCGCACATGGACCATGGAAGGACTCTCCATTGAGGCGGCGGGCCTTCTCGGTCCCCCCATATCCGGGATGGAGGGTCTCTCCCTCCAGATTCAAGACGGGAAGATCACCTTTGTCAGGAACGATAAGACGATCCTGGGGGTGGATCGCATCCGGCTGCTGAGCGAATCGTCGTCAAAACAGCTTGCCATTGAGATAGCCGGTGAATCCGATCTCTGCAAAACCATTTTTCTGAAGGCCCGGCTGGATCCGACCTCACACAAGGCGGAGGGTCGCATCGGATTGAAGGGGCTCAGGCCCCGACGCCTCCCGGCCGTCCTCATCCCTGCGGGTCCGGTTAAACCGGGTGAAGACGAGACCGGGCTGGACATAGCCTTCAAGGCAGATCTGAACCAGGGGCTGAAACTCGACCTCCAGGGTTCGGTTTCCCCTTTCACCCTGATGCGCGGGGATAAGGCCGCGGGCTTCAGGGGCGCCCGGTTCGAAGGGACCGTTCACCTCGAATCGGGCGGTGTAACCGTCTCTTTTCCAAAACTGCATCTGGATCATCCCCGCCTCGACCTTTCCGGAGAGATGGCGCTGAACAGAGAGAGGCCCCGGGTCCGGCTGAGACTCGAAGCCACGGACTTGGATGTCCCATCGGTCCGGGAAACCGCCCTCATTCTTGGCGGGACCATCCCGGACGTGCAGAGGATCTTTGATGTGGTGCGCGGGGGTCAGGTTCCCCGGATCGCCATCGCCTCCCAGGCGAACTCGCTTGCCGGGCTGGGAGACCCGGATCATCTCCATATCAGCGGCCGCATGTCGAAAGGCCGCATCTTCGTGCCTGAAACAGGCATGGACCTGGAGGACGTCAACGGCGACGCCTCTATTTCCAAGGGCATTCTCACCGGGACCCGCCTTCAGGCAAGGCTCGGGAAGGCCTGCGGCAGCCAAGGAAGTCTGAAACTGGGCCTGGCCGGGCATGACCCTCCGTTTCATTTGGACATTATGATACAGGCAGATCTGACAGAGGCCCTCCCAATTGTAAAGAGGCTGACCACCGATCCGTCGCTAAAACGGGAACTGGCCCGGATCGACCCGATCGAGGGAAACGCCCGGGCACGCCTGATCCTCGGGGAAACCACATCCTCCATCACAGCCCGAATAGAGGCATCTCAATTCGACCTGACCGCCGGATACGGCCCCATCCCCTATCCCCTCCAGGCAAGGGGGGGCCGTCTCTCTTATGACACCGGCAGCGTCAAGGCGCATCAGATAGCGGTCAGGATCGGACGATCATCCATTGAAGGGCTCTCAGGCACGCTGGACTGGCGAGGGGAGCCCTCCGTGGAAATGGAAGCGGGCACGACCTCTATCCTCCTGGACCAGATATACCCCTGGCTGGTCTCCGTGAGCCGGGCTGAAAAGCCCCTCAAGGACCTGAGCCATCTGGGGGGTTCCGTTCTGTTGAATTCCCTGATCATCAGAGGCCCCCTTCTCAACCCCATGCAATGGCGTTTCCATACAGAAGGGGAGATCAGGGACCTGGCACTGGTTTCCAAAAGATTGCCCGGTCCGCTGACCCTTACGCGAGGAACTGCGAAGGCAGATGCCGATACCATCGCCTTCGAGGGGACCGGGATGGGCATTTTGGATGCCCGGTTGAACCTGTCGGGTCGGTCCACCGGCTGCATAAAGGGGATCGGCAGTCTGGAGGCCGTCATCAGCGGCCATATGGGGCAGGAGGCCGTCCGGTTTATTTCAGACGCCGTCCGCCTGCCGCAAGATATCCGTCCCAGGTCTCCTATAACCGCGTCTAAGGTCCACATCGAATGGACCCGGGGGGCTGAAACATCTTTTAAGGGGGAGCTGAAGGTTGCAAAAGGCCCTCGAATCTCCCTGAGCGCGATCCGGACTCCAGGGCTTCTCAAGATTGAAGACCTCCGCATCATCGATGATACATCCGACGCCGTGTTCCGGCTGAGCCTGGGACAGGAAGCGGTCGGCATCGGCTTTGCAGGCAATCTGACACAGACCTGCCTGGAGTCGCTCCTGCTCACAAACCGATTGCTGACCGGATCGATCCAGGGGGATCTCTGGGGCCGGATCATTCCGGGGAGTCCTATCGAATCCACCATCGAGGGACATCTGGAGGGCAGGGATATCAGCCTCCGGCAATTGGGTCTCCCTGCAACGATCGAGGCGTTCTCTTTGAAGGCCGACCAGCAGAGGCTCCACCTCACCTCGAGCGCCCTTGCCCTGGACCACCGTCAGATCCATGTCGATGCGGATGTTGACATGTCTGAACAGGGCGTCCTCTTCAGGCTGGACGCTGCCGCCGACGGCATCGATCTGGAACGGACCCTGGCAGCATTGAAAAAGGTGGACCGGAAATTCGCCGGGGGGCGGGACCCAACCCAATGGTCGGTCCCGGTCAAAGGAACCGCCCACATCAAACTGGACCGCCTCACCTACGGAAAATTCGAGTGGAAGCCTTTTTACTGCGATATATCCTCGGAAGGAAACGCAATCCACATCGCTGTCAGAAAGGCGTCTCTCTGCGGCGTTTCTACCCCGGGGACCGTGGAGGTATTCCCCGGAAAAACGGCCGTTCATGTCCTGCCGGATGTCAAAGGGGGAGATCTGGCCTCAACCATCGACTGCCTGGCCAGGGAATCCATAAAGATAAGCGGCACGTTCGATGCCAAAGGGGATATCAGGGGGGAGGGGACAGGAGAGGTGTTCATCCGATCCCTCAACGGCCCGATCCGGTTTGTTTCGCAAAACGGCCGTATTGATCGCTTCGGCCTTCTCATGAATATATTCTCCCTCCTCAATATCACCGAAATCTTCAGGGGCCAGCTCCCTGATCTGAGGAGCCAGGGATTTGCCTATCATTCCATAACGATGGAGGGATATCTCAAGGATGGGAAATTACATCTCGAAAAGGCCCTGTTGGACGGTTCTTCCATGAACATCGCCGCTACCGGCCATATCGACCTCTTGAAACAAGATATGGACCTCGCTGTTTTCGCGGCCCCGTTCAAGACAGCGGACCGGGTCCTGAGAATGCTCCCGGTCATCGGGTACATACTGGACGACACCCTTGTCTCCATTGCCATCAGGGTAACAGGGGATATGAATCATCCGAAGGTAGACTATCTCCCTGCCTCCATGTTAGGATCGGATTTACTCGGAATCATGAAACGGACCTTAAAGGCCCCGATCAAGGTGCTGATGCCCATGGTGCCCAGGTGAGGGGCAAGGGTTCAGAGGGTCAGAGATTGAGAGGTTGAGAGGTTGAGGGTCTGAGGGTGTAGCTTCGCTGGGTGGATTGTGTTCGCAGGGTGAAGTCAATCAGGTCATTTTTAGCACTTTAGACAGTTGAGGAGAAAAGGCGATGAAAACAGGGTGGTGGCGTGGTCTTTTGGTGTTGACACTGTTGACGGCCTGCGCCCCGGCAAAGGGCGCCAGGGACTGGGCAAGCATCCCGCCTGTCCGGACAGAAGAAACCCGTTCTTTTGATGTCCGGTTCGAGCCGCTCAAAAAGGATAAGCGGTTCTTTGTCTCCTTTCGCCTGGACATCAGGAACAAGACCGACCGTGCACTGACCATTGACTGGAACAAGACACGCTATCTTCACAATGGCCGGCCCAATGGCGTCTTTGTGTTCCGGGGGATCGATCCCGCGACCATAAAAAAGACCATCCCATCAGAAACCATCGCCCCCAAAACGACCTTTTCAAGAGAGATCTTCCCGGCCCACCTGGTGGCATTTACCCCCATGCGTGAGGAGGTGCTGGACAAGAAAGGGGAAGGCCTCTTTCCGGGTCCGCTCCCGGCAGGAGAAAACGGCATCTCCTTGTCCGTTCGGCAGGACGGGAAAGAGATGGTTCAGGAGCTGAGCGTCGAGATCCGGTGAACCCGGGTTCGGGACGCCCACATCCCAGGAAGAACTTCGAACCGGTCCTGTTTTCCCGGTTCTAAACGACTGTGCCGATGACCCTCCGGCCCTCGATTTGCTCCATCCGCACCTGGAACAGGCCTTGGCCCGAATCACGAGTCAGAGGGAAAACAACCGGAAGGTAATTGTCGCTCGTGCCCAGCATTAGTCCCCTTTCCCGGGACTCCCATCTTTCCGTGAGCACGGGAAATTCCCTGTTCAGGCACCTCTCGTAAAACAGGCGCCGTTTCATTTCGCCCAGGGCCCGCAACCGGGCAGCCCGTTTCTTGATCTCCTCCGGATCCACCCTCCCCTTGAACCGGCTGGCGGCCGTGCCCGGCCGCGGCGAAAAGGGAAACACATGGAGATAAGAGACCGGCAGGTCCTTCAGCAGAGAATACCCAATGTCAAAGGCCTCTGAATCCTCTCCCGGAAACCCGGCCATGATATCGACGCCGATAGCCCCATGAGGAATCTTCTCATAAATCGTCTCGACGGCATTCGCAAACTCCCGGGCCGTATAAGGCCGGTTCATCCTGTGGAGGACCCGGTCATCGCCGCTCTGCAACGGGATATGAAAATGCCGGCAGAGCCACGGCTCGGACGCCGCCATCTCTATCAATCCCATCCCGACCTCATTGGGCTCGATGGAACTGAGCCGGATACGCAACGGGAGTCTTGCCTCCCCGATCCGTCGCAACAGGTGAACAAGATCCATCCCTTCCCCCTGATCCACCCCATACTTCCCAAGATGGATACCGGTGAGGACCACTTCCCCGTACCCCTGCTCGGAGAGGGTCCTTAACATGCGAACGACCTTTTCCGGAGGAAGGCTCCTGTAAGGGCCCCTGGCGAACGGAACGATGCAATAACTGCAAAAAGATTCGCATCCGTCCTGGATCTTGAGAAAGGCCCGTGCGCGACCTGGGAAACGGCGTATTTCCATTACATCGAATCGGCCACCGGGTTCAAACGACTTCAACAGCAGGGCCGTCTCAGGAGAGGCGTCGCCCCTTAAAAGAAAGGCGGGCACCTCTGCCTTCATCCGGTTGTCTGCAATCAGGCCCAGCCCTTCAATTTGAGAGAGTTCTTCCGGGAACACCTGGGCGTAACACCCCACCGCGGCCACAACTCCGGAAGGGTTTTCGCGGATCGCCTTTCGGATGGCCTGTCTGGACTGATGGGCGGCCCTCCGGGTCACAATACACGTGTTGACGATCGCCACATCGGCGCTCTCACCTCCCCCTGCAACGCGCCACCCGGCCCCGGCCAGGGTCCCTTCGAGATAGGCCGATTCATACTGGTTGACCTTGCAGCCAAGGGTGATGATCTTAAATGTCTTGGAACCGTTCCTCATGGCTCGTTGCCCGTTACGGGTTATTGGTTACGGGTTGCTGGATGCTGGATACTGGATACTGAATACTGGTTTATTGGGTTCTTTGGGTTTGTTGGGTTTATCGGGTTTCTTTGGTTAAGGGCGCTGTTTCCGACTCCTGCCAGGCAACCGATATGCGATAATGCTTTACCCTTTCGTCTTTGCGCTTTCAGCTTTCAGCCCTTCCTCACTCCCTGCTCCCTGCTCCCTGCTCCCTGCTCCCTGCTCCCTGC
>JAWOIH010000476.1:0-14358 GCA_046484725.1 Candidatus Desulfacyla sp.
GCGCATATTTCGCAGGAACTCCGTGGTACCGCCCCCAAGGTCAAAGACAAGCGCATCTCCATGGATATTCAGGGCGGCGCACGCCCCCCTGCCGCTGAGCAAGGCCTCTCTTTCCCCTGATATCAGCGCAATGGGGATGCCGGTCGTCTCGGAAAGACACTTCAGAAACCGGTCGCCATGGATCGCATCCCTGATAATGCCGGTTGCCACGGCATGAACCCGGCGGACGCTGTAATCGGCGATCAGCCTTGAAAAATCACGCAGCGCGTCCAGTGCCCGTGCCGTCGCGTCCGCGCCTATTTCCCTTTCGCCTTCGGGCCCGGAATCGTCGGCAAGACGGATATAGGCCCGCCGCCTGACCAGAGGCGTCCATCCCCACGGCGACGATTCCGACCGCTGGGCAATCAGGAGTCTCGCGGTATGGCTGCCCAGGTCGATTGAGGCTGCTAATTCCTTCATTTGCGGGGAATGGTATCAGATAGGGAAATGTTTTTCAACAGGGTCCGTCTCTAACAGAGATTCGAGGGACTGTCAATCCATGGCCGCCGCTCGACAGGATAAAGATGAACCGCATTCAAAAACTTCCTTGACAAATGTCCTCCATTTTCTGTAAAGGGAGGGCATGCATCCTGTGTTCCCACATTATGGACCTCTTTTCTCGCGGGGTAACAAGATGAAGCACCTCCAACCGAAATCTTCACCCTGACCTGTTCGACTTCAAGGCATATTCCATCAATTCGATTCTATTGGATGGAGGGGATCCGCTGACCATGAACCGCATGTAAACCAACTGTTTTGACATACTGTCTGTTTTTGTCCGCCACGGGACCTCTCAGGAAAAACCCACAGCATTGAGGAAGCAGGACAATGGAAGTTAAAACGGAACGAATGATCGCTTACTCCCTTGCAGCCATTTTACTGGTGGTAGGGGTCATCTGCTATGCGGCCTTCGCGAAGAAGGTGCCCGAGCAGCCGATAAGAATCATGTTTAAGAATACCGGGGGGAATGTCCTGTTCGACCATAAGGAGCATCTGTCCGAATCAGGGTACGGTCTCGCCTGCGACGATTGCCACCACGACCTTGAAAATGAAGGAGATAAGCCCTCATCCTGTGGAGAATGTCATACTGCCGACAGCGATGACGCCCCGAAGCGACCCGATGCCTTTCACGCCCTGTGCAAGGGCTGTCACAGCGATGGCGGGGGTCCGGTGGAATGTGCGGAGTGTCACGCCATGGGCAATTAAGGGATCGGAAATTGTAGAACTGAGGAATTGGAGATTTAGCGATTAAGGAATTCTGGAATTCAGGGATCGGGGCAGGAGGCAGGGATAATGAAAAAACCGTTTTTCGGTCTGACCAAACCTAAACTCGCCTACTCAGGGATTGATGATATCGGGCATGATATCCAAGAGATCCCTCCCTCGGACAGGCTCTTCCTTTCCCTCAACTGCACAAAGGAGGACATGCAGGATCTCACGGTCTCGATCGGCAACGAGGTCAAAACCGGCCAGAAGTTGAGGCCTTTTTCGAGCATGGAGGCCTGTCTGACGGCACCTGCGACAGGCGTAATTACCGATATATCCTTTGAAACCGGCTATTTCGATCAGTCCTATGTCTTGTTTTCCATTCAGGCCGGTGAGAGAGACAACCGGGATGCTGAATTCGAACAGACCGGGATGAAACCGGAATCCGAAAATGTCCTCTCCTTCTTCTCGGGCCTCCCCGGGATATCTGACTTAAGACACCTCATCCGCAAAAAAAGTCCCCTCCGCACGATCGTTGTCAGCGGCCTTGACCAAGACCTGCTGATTGTGACGAACCAGCTGAGTCTAAAGAAGGGAGCCGAACATCTGGCCCACGGGATCGACTGTCTGCAGAAGATCACAGGCGCCAACCAGGTGATCGTTGCCGTCCCCCCTTCCCTCCGGTCCGAGGCAGAAAAGGGCGGGGTCGAGGTCAAGGTCGTGGATCCGGTATATCCCCATGCCATCCCCAGGCTGCTGATCAAACAGGTCCTCGGCATCATTGGGCCGGCATCCGGTCGTCTGGAGGATCTGGATGCAGGCGTTGTCAGTGTTGAGTCGGTGATCGCCCTGGGACAGGCCTTTGCCGAGGCAAAGCCGCCCATTTCCAAGGTGCTGACGGTCATTGACAAGGGAAACCGGCCCATGGGGGTCCGCGCCCGCATGGGAACGCCGGTCCGCCACATCCTGAACGCCCTCCATATCACCGTCGCGGAAGGAGATCGTCTGGTCTTCGGCGGTCCCATGTCGGGCCGGGGGATCTATTCCACGGAGATGCCCATCGGTCCGGATACGGATGCCATTTTGGTGCAGGACAAGGCCCAGGTCATTTCTCCGTCCAGCGAGCCGTGCATCAACTGCGGAGAGTGCATCAGGGCCTGCCCTGCCCGGTTGCCTGTCAACATGCTCATCCGCCTTCTCGAAAACGGCCTGTACGAAGAGGCGGCCCGGCAATACGACCTCCTTTCGTGCGTCGAATGCGGCCTCTGCGCCTATGTATGTATCATGCGAATCCCCATATTTCACTATATCATGCTTGGGAAACACGAACTTGCGTCAACAGGATACCTGGAGGAATCCAATGGATAGCCCAACCCTCTTTGTCAGTTCGCACGCCCCATACTGGCACAATGGAAGCAGGCTTTCAGTGAAGAACTATCACATCATGATAGCCGCCCTCCCTGCGGTCGTCATGGGCATCTATCAGTATGGGGCGCCCGCCCTCGGGGTGTTGGCCCTTTCTGTTTCCGCGGCCATGATATGGGAACTCCTCATGAACTTCGTGATGAAACGGCCGGTGAGCATCGGGGACGGCAGCGCCGCTCTCATAGGCCTCCTCTTTGGCATGCTCCTCCCGGCAACCGCCCCCTGGTGGGTCGTGGTGTTAGGCGTCTTTCTCGCCATTGTGGTGGGCAAGCAGATCTATGGGGGGATCGGGTGCAATCCGCTCAACCCCGCCCTCGTCGCCGTTGCCATTATCTTTCTCTCATGGAAAGGCCTCCTGGATTTTGACGAGGCCCTCGTGGACTACGACCTCGGGTTTTACATGGTGTATCCACTGTCCGCCCTCAAGCATTTCGGCATGTCGGCGGTCTCCGATTACACGGTCGCCGGGCTCTTCATGGGACAATCTTCCGGGGCCATCGGCGCCACATTCGGTCTCGGCCTTGTAGCCGGGGGGCTCTATCTGATCCTTCGGGGGATGATCCGCTGGGAGATATCCCTCTCGTTTCTGGCAGGGGTCTTTGTGGCCGCGCTCCTTTTCAACCTGGCAAAACCGGACACCTATGCAGGGCCGTTGTTCCATCTCCTGACCGGATACACCCTGATCGGCGCCTTTTTTCTGGCCACCGAAGATTCGTCCTCTCCCGTGAACTTCGTCCCCATGTTGATATACGGGGCATGTGCCGGTTTTCTCACGGTCCTGATCCGGAATATCGGCGCTTTCGTGGACGGCGCCGTTTTTGCCATCCTCATGATGAATGTCGCCAACCCGCTCATAGACAAGATACGGCCCAAGGCATTGGGAGGGGGGATGAACCATGCGTGAAATGCTGAGGCTTTTTTTCGCGGTTGTGGTGTTCAGCTGCCTGTCGGGCGGCGTCCTCGCCGCCATTCAGAACGTCACCAAGGACAGGATCGAATATCAGCAGCTCAAGTTCGTCAAAGGCCCCACCATCAAGCAGATCATGGAAGGCTGCTCCAACGACCCCCTCACGGATCGTCTGCAGCTTATGAATGAGGCCGAGGAAATGAATTTTTTCATCGGAAAATTTGAGGGGAGGCCCGACGCCGTCGCGTTTGAGACCTTTGGAAAGGGCTTCGGGGGCGTGATGGGCGTCATTGTGGGCGTGGACCTCGAAACGGACCAGATCATCGGTATCGGAGTCACCACCCACAGCGAGACCCCGGGCGTGGGATCGCGGGCCAAGACCGAACCTGAATTTGGAGCCCAGTTCAAGGGGATACCCATAGCAGAGCCGTTTAAGGTGAAGGCCGACGGCGGCCAGATCGACGCCCTGAGCGGGGCGACCATCTCTTCCCGCGGGGTCTGCGGCGCGGTGGTTGAGGCGGGAGAGATCTATCAGAGACTGAAACCGACCCTCATGGAAAAGATGAAACAGAAACAAGGCTAAGGAGATCACCGGTTATGGCAAAAACGGTCGTTCAGGAATTCACCAAAGGGCTCTGGGCTGAGATCCCCCCGTTCCGCCTTGTCCTCGGGCTGTGCCCTACTCTGGCGGTGACCAAGGGCGTGGAAAACGGCATCGGCATGGGCGTGGCCACCACATTCGTGCTGGTATGCTCTAATATACTCATATCCCTGCTCAGAAACATCATCCCCAAGAAGGTCAGGATCGCCTGTTATATCGTGGTCATTGCCACCTTCGTTACCGTGGTGGAACTGGTGATGCAGGCCTTTGCCTACCCGCTCTTCCTGAAGCTCGGGATATTCATCCCCCTCATCGTGGTCAACTGCATTGTCCTGGGCCGTGCAGAGGCCTTTGCCTCCAAGAACGGCGTGACGGCGTCCTTTGCGGACGGTCTGGGCATCGGGGTCGGGTTCACCCTCTCTTTGACCGCCCTTGCCATTGTGCGGGAGATCCTCGGGAATGGAACCTTTTACAATATCCCGGTATTCGGTGCATCGTTTGAACCTTTTGCGTTTATGGTTCAGGCGCCAGGGGCATTTGTCTGTCTCGGACTCATGCTCTGCATCATGAACATCTTAGGGAAGAAGTAGGAGCTGCGCGATGACAGATTATATCCTGCTGATCGTAAGCTGCATCTTCGTCAACAACATTCTCCTGATGCAGTACTTAGGGAACTGCCCGTTCTTAGGGGTCTCCAAGAGGATGGAGACTGCCGTGGGCATGGGGATGGCCGTGGTATTTGTCCTGGTGATGGCCGGCGCCATCACCTGGGTGGTCAACACCTATCTTTTGAAGACCTTCGGACTCGAATACCTGCGGACCCTCTCATTTATCCTGGTCATCGCGTCCCTTGTCCAGTTCGTGGAGATGTTCCTTAGAAAGAGCATCCCGGGGCTTTATTCCGGGCTCGGCATATTTCTCCCTCTCATCACCACCAACTGCGCTGTCCTGGGCGTCTGCCTCATCAATATCATGGAAGAATACAGCTTCCTGCAAACCCTCGTTGCATCCTTCAGCTATGCAGTGGGGTTCGGCCTGGCCCTCGTCCTCTTTGCCGGCATCCGCGAACGGATCATCCTGGCAAGGGTCCCGAAGCCGCTCCAGGATACATCCATCGGACTTGTCACGGCCGGGATGCTCTCCCTCGCCTTCTTCGCATTCAAGGGGATGGTGTAGGACAGTGACCAATGGATATTGAAAATTGAATATTTCAAGTGAGATCCAATAATAACAACAGGTGTAACCTGTGATGGCCGATCCGATACAATGGTGCGCGACGGTTGCGGCAGCTCTGTAAATGACGTGACGTTTCAATTATTCAACCACTCGATGAATCCCGGAGGAAAGCCATGTTAGGGGGTCTTTTAGTGATGGGGGGGCTGGGCATCGTGATAGGCGTCGGCCTGGCCCTGGCCTCGAAGATATTCTATGTGTACGTGGATCCCAAGATCGAGGCCGTGGAAGAGGCACTGCCCGGGGCCAATTGCGGCGGGTGCGGATTCCCCGGATGCAGCGCCAATGCCGTGGCCATTGTGGGGGGAAAATCCTCGCCCGCATCCTGCGTGGCAGGGGGACCCGACGTAGCGGCTGCAATTGCCAGGGTCCTGGGCGTTGAAGTCACCTTGAAGGAACCGGACATCTCCAGACCGGGGTGCTACTATGGGGTCCAGGACGCCGATCTCAAATACCTGTATCAGGGGATCAGCGACTGCCGGGCGGCGGCATTGCTGGACGGGGGCGCCAAGGTTTGCCCCATCGGATGTCTCGGCCTGGGGACCTGCGTCAGGGCATGCCCGTTCGACGCCCTCTCCATGGGGCCGGATAACCTTCCGGTGGTGGATACACAACGCTGCACCGGGTGCGGCACCTGCGAACGGGTCTGCCCCAAGCATATTATCACCCTCACCTCCACATCCGAACGGATGATCGGCGAGTACGTGACCGACGAGTGCACGGCCCCCTGCCAGAGGAGTTGCCCGACAGGGATCAACATCCCCGCCTTTATCCAGGAGATCCGGAACAACAACTACGAGGCCGCCCTTGCCATTATCAAGGAGAAATGTCCCCTCCCTCTCATATGCGGGTACATATGCCCTGCCCCGTGCGAACTGGCGTGCAGGCGGAATCTGATCGACGAGGCCGTGGCCATCAACCCGCTCAAGCGCTTTGTCTCGGATTATGAGATGCAGACCGGAAAACACCTCACCCCCTTCAAGGCCCCGGGCAGCGGGCAGAAGATCGCCGTTGTCGGCGGCGGCGCGGAAGGTCTCACCCTCAGCTATTACCTGGCAAGGCTCAGTTATCAGCCCACCATCTTTGAGGCAAAGCCCCAGTTGGGAGGCATCCTCAGATATGTGATTGCCGAAGACAGGCTCCCCCGAAAGGTCCTGGATCACGAGATAAAGGGAATCCTTGAAACCGGCGTGGAAGCAAGAACCAGCATGGCCATGGGTCACGAATTTGATCTCCAGTCGTTATTTAAAGAGGGATTCGACGTCATCGCCCTCACCAAGGGCGGATTTGACAGCAGACAGATTTTGAAACCCGATCCGAGCGGTTACGATGCGTCGGTGCCCGGCGTATTCACCATGCTCGACTTCGTTTACTCCCTGTCCAAAGGGAAGAACATCCGTCAAAGCCGAAGGGTGGTCATCATTCACAGCGGGCTGGAAGGCCTCGAACTGGCCAGGAGATGCAGGAATATGGGGGCGCAGAGGGTCACGATTGCGTCAAACCTGAAGGCTCACGAACTTCCCATAGAGCTGCAGGACGCCAAGAGACTGACCGCCGAGGGGATCATTGTCAGACCCTCCACCATAGTCACATCCCTTAAGGGCATTTCCCGACGACTGGTAAGGGTCGCAATAGAAGAAACGGATCCGATCGGTGAACCCCCGGAGGAAAAGAAGACCATCCGCGCCGACACCCTGATCCTCGCGGCTGGACGCCTTCCTGAATTCGTATTCGTCCGGTCCGAGGAGGCCGAAGGTCTCGAGGAGGGAGAGGTCGCATGGGAAACCATTGAGAGCTTTCGGACGTTCCCGGGTGGAAACGACGGCATATGTACGCCACCTGAACCGGGACGGATCAGTGATTCATCCGCTGTGGTCAAATCCCTCCTTTCGGGCCGAAGACTCACGCGGGCTGTCCACCGCCATCTTACCGGCGGCACGATCCCGCCCGTTCAAAACCTGGTATGCGAGGCGGACGCGGTCCTCGATGTGAGAGAGGTCCATGAGGTCGCCCCGGCCGAAAGAGAACGTCCCGATATCCTGGATGTGACCGGCGACAGCAAGAGGGCCTGGATATTCCCCAGCGAATATCCCGGTCTGAATGAGGCCTCCGCAAAAAGAGAAGCCGAACGATGCCTGAGATGCGGTCTCATATGCTATCGGAAGCAGAAGTAGGGATTGGGAGAGGAAAAATGCCTGAGAACATCATCACCATTGACGGACGTCAATTGGAATTCGAACCTGAAGAGACCATCCTCGAGGTCGCAAGACGCAACGGGATCTTCATCCCCACCCTCTGCCATATCAAAGGGGCCCGGCCCACCGGGGCGTGCAGGATATGTGTGGTGGCCGTTGAAGGCGCGCGCACCCTCCTCCCTGCCTGCGCCACCCCCGCAGCCCCGAAGATGGTGGTCCATACCCATTCGTCACCGGTCATTGAAGCAAGAAAAATCATCATCACCCTTCTGCTCCAGTCCGGCAATCACAACTGCGCCATCGCCACCAACAGGTCCCAGGACTGGACCTCGTTTCAGCAACAGGTGGCAGACTATGACCAGAGCGGAGACCTTTGCCCGGCCCACAGCGCCTGCAACCTGCAGGCCTATGCCTACAGGTATCAGGTGGACACCACCGGTTTTGTGAGGGCCAGGACCGACTATCCGATGGAGATGGCAAGCCCGTTGATCGTCAGGGATTTTTCCCGATGCATCCTGTGCGGTCGCTGCGTGGAGGCCTGCAACACCATCCAGGTCAACAATGCCATCGCCCACGGATTCAGGGGGGCCAGGGCCAAGATCGTGACCATGGGCAATGACAATCTGCAGCGTTCGGATTGCGTTTTCTGCGGGGAGTGCATCCAGGCATGCCCGGTCGCCGCATTGGTTGAAACCAAGAGCCGCTATAAGATACGGCCGTGGGAGGCCCGTCACGTACGAACCACCTGTCATTATTGCGGCGTCGGGTGTCAACTGGATCTGCATATCAAAGATGACAAGATCATGAAGGTCACGGGCGTTGAAGACGCCCGTCCCAACCAGGGAAGGCTCTGCGTCAAGGGGCGATTCGGCTATGATTTTGTACAGAGCCCGGACCGCCTGACCGTCCCCATGATCCGGGAGGGCGGGAGACTGAGGGATGCCTCGTGGCATGAGGCCCTGGACCTGGTGGCATCCAAGATACGGGAGATATGCCGGACGGACGGCCCGGACGCCGTTGCCGGCATCTGTTCCGCCAAGTCCACCAATGAGGCCCTCTACCTGATGCAGAAGCTCTTCCGCACAGGGATCGGCACCAACAACCTTGCCTCGCCCTTTGCCGCCTCAGGCCTCAACAATCCCATTGCCGAACTGGAAAAGGCCCAATGCATCTTCCTGATCGGATCGGACATCACCGAAGAAAACCCGGTGGCAGGCACCTTTGTCAAACGGGCCGCCAAGAGCGGCTGCAAACTGATCGTGGCCGACTCACGGCCCACCAAGATCGCCACCTTTGCCGCGCTTCCCCTGTTGCTGAGGGAAGGGTCCGAGTCGGTCCTGGTCAACGGCATCATCCAGGAACTGATCTCTCGCGGTCGGCCGTCTGCCGACAGCATCCGGGAGATCGCCTCCAGCTTTTCCATGGACAAGGTGATCGAGGCCACCGGTCTTTCCGAGGATCAGATCAAGAGAGCCGTTGATTTCCTGGACACGGACGAACCGGCCATGTTGGTCTATGGCTCCAGGGTCGCATCTTTTTCAAGGACCTTCGTCCGGCTGCAGGAGACCTTGGGCAACTTGGGGGTGGAATGCGGCGGGGTCAACTATCTGGGGGATCTCAACAACTCCCAGGGCGCCTGCGACATGGGGTTCCTCCCTGCGTTTCTCCCGGGATACCAATCGGTGGAAGATGAAAATGCCCGAAGGCCCTTTGAGGGGTCCTGGGGAATCGATCTTCCGGAGAAGCCGGGCCTGACCTTTCCACAGATGATCAAGAACATGGCGGGCGCACCCGGTGAGGGAGAAAAAAAGATCCGTCTGCTGTATTGCGTGGGCGAAAACCTCGCCATCGCCCGGCCTGCCATGCCCGACATTACCACTGCCCTGGAATCGGTCGACTTTTTGGTGGTTCAGGACATCCTGAATAATGAGACCCTGGATCATGCGGACGTGGTCCTCCCTGCGGCCGCCTGGTCAGAGGAAACCGGCACCTATACCAACTGCGAGCGCCGGGTGAGCCTCATGCGCCGGGCCGTTCCCAGTCCGGGCGAGGCAAAGCCCGAGGCCTGGATACTCACCCAGCTGGCCAATCGCCTGGGTCTCCACTGGGACCATGAAACCAACCAGAGCATCTGGGAAAATGAAATCATAAGGATCGTCCCCTTCCTCAAGGGAATCACCTACGACCGCCTGGAGCATGGGGGGATCCGCTGGGCCCTCCCCGATCCCGCCTCCCTCGGGATCAGCGGTTTCGCGGATGTCAAATCCCCCCTCCGCCGTCCGGGCTGGACATCGTTCAACTACCATCATCGTACGCTCCTGGAGCAGTGTGAGGGGCTCCTCGAATCGATCCCTCACACAAAACCGATGCCGGAGTATGAACCCCCGGGCGACCCGGAAGAGGTCAGAGAGAAATTCCTCCAGCTCCTCCAAGAAGAAGAGAAAGCAGAGGCCAAGGAGGAAATCGACACGATCCTGGCCACCTACAAAGACCACCGGGGAGGCCTGATCCCTGTGCTCCAACAGGTCCAGGGGATCCTGGGGTTCCTCCCCATCAGTGCCCAGCACTATATCGCCCTGGGCCTGGGCATGCCGTCATCCGATGTCTTCGGCGTGGTGTCGTTCTATTCCTTTTTCACCATGGTGCCCCGAGGCAAACATATCGTCCGGGTCTGTCTGGGAACCGCGTGCTTTGTGAAGGGTTCCGGGAAACTCCTCGATATCCTTCAGCGCCACCTCAAGGTGGATGTGGGGGAGACGACGGAAGACAGGGAATACTCCCTGGAGGTGGTCCGGTGCATCGGGGCCTGCGGGCTGGCCCCCGTTATGGTCGTCGACGAAGAGACCCATGGACAGGTGGATCCCTCGAAAATCGTCGAGATCGTGGAATCGGTCAGGGGAACGACGTAGGCGTGAGGCGGGAGGCGCAGGGCGCAAAGTGCAAAGCGTCGGGCGTAAAAGATGAGGCGCTAGGCGTGAGGGGCGGGAAGGACATAAGCGGGGGATGCATCCGATATGACGTTGAGAGAGATCGTTGAAAAGCTGCAATTGACCGTCAAGACCGGCGCCGGACGCCTCGATCGGGAGGTGAAGGGAGGCTATGTGAGCGATCTCATGAGCGATGTCATGGCCAATGCCGGCGAGGGGGCCCTCTGGGTGACGCTTCAGATCCATCAGAACATCGTGGCCGTGGCCGTCATGAAATCGCTGGCAGGGATTGTCCTGATCAACGGCCGGGTCCCTGAGCCGGAAACCGTACAGAAGGCAGAGGCGGAAGGGGTCCCGATCATGGTCACGGATATGCCCGCATTTGAATTGGCAGGGAGGCTCTTTGCATTAGGGATTTCCGGACGTTAATGCCAGGGTCAGGATGTTGAAGGGGCCGTTGTGGGGGAAACTGGTGACACATCCTTGAGAGTGCTGCTTGCCGACCTGCACATTCACACCTGTCTTTCCCCCTGCGCCACCCTCGACATGACGCCCCGGAAGATCGTTGCGCAGGCGCAAAGAAAGCGATTGGACATTATCGCCGTCACCGATCACAACAGCGCCGAAAACAGCGGCGCGGTGATGGCTGCCGCGAGAGGCACCGGGCTGACCGTCATCCCGGGGATGGAAATCACGACCTCGGAAGAGGTCCATGTCGTGGCCCTGTTCGAGGACCTCGGGGCGGCGCTGGCCATGCAGGCCCTGGTCTACGATCGGCTCCAGCCGGGAGAAAACGACGAGGATCTTTTCGGCATGCAGGTGGTTGCCAACGAGTTCGACGAGGTGGAGGGGATGAACACGCGGCTCCTCATCGGCGCTGCCCGGATGGACCTCGATCAGGTGGTGGACCGCATCCATCAGCTGAAGGGTCTGGCCGTGGCCGCCCATATCGACCGCGAGGCCTTCAGCGTTCTGGGTCAGTTGGGCTTTATCCCCAAGGACCTGGATCTGGATGCACTGGAAATATCGAGGAGGATGACCCTGAAACAGGCACGAATCGCCTTCAGCCACCTCGAGAGGTTTCCCTTTGTGACATCATCGGATGCCCATGATCTCGAAGATATGGGAACCCGTCCGACCGCCTTCCGGATGGCTGGGCCTGAACTGTCGGAGCTGAGGTGGGCACTCAAGGGAGTGGGGGGAAGGGGGATCGAAGATTGAGGAATTGGGGGATTGAGGGATTAAAGGATTGATTGAGGAATTCCTGAATTCTTAAATTTTTAATTCGGTTATGCAGGATCTCTCCCTTCACATACTGGATATTGTGGAAAACGCCACCCAGGCCGGGGCCACGCTCGTTGAAATCGATATTCTGGAAGACATGGACAAAGACCTCCTGCGAATCACCATTCAGGACAACGGGAGGGGCATGGACGCGGAGATGCTTAAAGGGGCGACCGATCCCTTTGTGACCAGCCGGACCACCCGTCGTGTGGGCATGGGTCTCCCGCTACTGAAACAGGCGGCAAGAGAGACAGGAGGCGATCTACGGATAACATCTGAACTGGGGAAGGGAACCAGGGTCGTTGCGACCTTTCAGGAAAGCCACATCGACCGCAGGCCGCTGGGAGACATGGGCGCCACCCTGACCGCCCTTATCATGGGGAACCCCGACCGGGACTTCGTTTACAGATCCAACCTTCGCGAAGAAGAGGTGGAGGTGGATACGCGGTCTATCCGGAAGGAGCTGGATGGCGCCATGGGGATCAATGATCCGGCAGTCATCCGGCTGATTCGGGACCTCTTCAGCAAGAGAGAGGATTGAAGTGGAGGCAGAAAATGGCAAAGCTCAAGGTGGAAGACCTCAAAAAGATCAAGGAATCCATGAAAGGGACGGTCAATCTCAGGGAGGGGACCTATCGTGTGAAGATAACCGTCCACATGGGTACGTGCGGCATTGCGGCAGGCGCCAGGAAGCTTATGTCCGCGCTGCTTGAGAAGCTGGAGAAAAGCGGCACAACCGACATCATCCTGACCTCTTCGGGGTGCGCGGGATTGTGCAATCATGAACCGATGATCACGGTGGAAGTAAAGGAGGCCGCCCCCATCAAATATGTAAAGCTCGATCCGGACAAGGTGGGCAGGATCTTTGACGAGCATGTGCTGGGCGGCCACCCGGTTGCCGAATACGCACTTTCCGTCGGGAGCGAGACCACGTATTGAAATTCCCAAATTCCTCAGTTCAAAGTCTGAGAGGCTTTTTTATGGAAAAGAAGTATCGCGTTCATCTGATGGTATGCGCAGGGACCAGTTGCGTGTCGAGCGGTTCACTTGACGTGAGAGATGCACTGGTAGAGGAAATCCACAAGAATGGATTGCAGGATGAGGTGTTCATCGCCACGACCGGCTGCAACGGCTTCTGTGCTGCAGGCCCGTTGATGATCGCCTATCCCGACAAGATATTCTACCAGAAGCTCAAGGTGGAGGACGTCCCCTATTTTGTCGAGGAATACCTGCTCAAGGGACGTGTGGTCAAAGAGCATCTCTTCGAAAGTCCGGAAGCCGCCGAGGCCATCCCGAAAATTTCAGACATCGGATTTTTCAGCCGCCAGGTCCTGGTCGCCCTGAAAAACAGGGGCCTGATAGATCCGGACAACATCGATGAATATATCGCAAGGGATGGCTATACGGGGGCTGCCAAGGCCCTTCTTGAGATGACCCCTCAGGAGATCGTTGAAGAGATGAAGACCTCCGGGCTCAGGGGCCGCGGCGGGGCAGGCTTTCCTACAGGTCTCAAGTGGCAGTTTTGCGCCGGGGCCACAGGGAGTCCCAAGTATATGCTCTGCAATGCGGACGAGGGAGACCCGGGCGCCTTCATGGACCGATCGATACTTGAAAGCGATCCCCACTCGGTCCTGGAAGGGATGATCATCGGCGCCAAGGCCATCGGTTCTCATCACGGGTATATCTACGTGCGGGCCGAGTACCCGTTAGCCATCAAACGGCTCCAGACCGCCATCAAACAGGCCAAGGAATACGGTCTCCTGGGTGAGGACATCCTGGACTCCGGGTTCGACATGGAAATTGATCTCTATTTCGGTGCCGGGGCCTTTGTGTGCGGGGAAGAGACCGCCCTGATGCGCTCCATCGAGGGACAACGGGGCATGCCGCGACCCAGGCCTCCGTTTCCCGCCCAGAAGGGCTTGTGGGACAAGCCATCGGTCCTGAACAACGTGGAGACCCTGGCCAATGTCCCGCAGATCATCTACCGGGGCGCCAACTGGTTCAACAGCCTGGGAACGGAAAAAAGCAAGGGCACCAAGGTGTTTGCCCTGAGCGGCCGGGTCCGCAACATCGGCCTCATTGAAGTGCCCATGGGCACCCCGCTCCGATCCATCATCTATGACATCGGCGGCGGCATCCCGGACGGCAAGAAATTCAAGGCGGTCCAGCTGGGCGGCCCTTCGGGCGGATGCATTCCCGCACATCTGCTGGATACCCCGGTGGATTACGAGAACATCGCCAAGACAGGGGCCATCGTCGGGTCCGGCGGGATGGTGGTCATGGATGAAACCTCCTGCATGGTGGACGTGGCCCGGTTTTTCATAGACTTCACCACAGACGAATCGTGCGGCAAGTGCACCCCCTGCCGTGAGGGAACGCGACAGCTCCTCTGGATACTGGAAAGGATCTGCCGGGGCGAAGGGGTCCCTGAAGACTTTGATCGCCTTGAAAAGCTGGCCAGGGTCCTTCAATCAGCCTCCCTCTGCGGACTGGGTCAGACCGTGCCCAATCCGGTCCTGAGCACCCTCAGGTATTTCCGGC
>JAWOIH010000031.1:0-20110 GCA_046484725.1 Candidatus Desulfacyla sp.
GCTCTCCTTCAGCTCTCGCTCGAATCGGTTGCGCAGCAGGGCCAGGGACGCCTGGTTTACGTAGGCCTCCACCAGCCTTTTCCTCGACACAAAATCCGCACCCGAGGAAGTACTCCGATCCACGATAATCGCACTCCCAAACAACTCTCCCTCTCTGACTAATCCGACCACATAGATCCAGCGGATGCCCACGAGCTTCTCGAGCGAGTGGGCAATAGCCTTGGGTATGGCGCCGAACGAGAGGCCATGGATCCCTTTCGGGCCGTCCGCAAGCTTCCCGGTCTTGAGTGTCTGCTCTGCAGACTCGTCATTCAGTGTGGTTATCATTCCCACGGGGTCTCGCCCCAGTACGTTTAAAATACGCTCCAGGCCGGCCCCCATGCCTTCCACGGCCATCGTGCAGAATTGCCTCGTCTCGGGTTCATAGGAATTGACCAGCACCACGACATCCCCGAGTATGGCCTTGATCCTCGTCCCTATGATGCGGTAAAGGGACTCCTCGTCCCTTACGTTCACAAACTCCACGGCCGTGGCATGCAGAAACTCCAGCTCCCGCGCAAGTTCCCGTTGACTCTTTTCCGCCTCCTTGCGAGAAAGGACCTCTTCTTCAAGTCTCCTCTTGGCCTCCAGGATCTGGGACCTCTCCTTTGTCAGGGAAATGGAGACCTCCTTTTCATCCTGTATCAACAGGGCGCAGGAGATCGCCACCAATGTATTCAAAAAGATGAAGTTTCCACCGGCGGCAAGGGCATTCAGTGGACTAAAGAAGAATGGAACGTTGTCTCCCAATGGGGTTGCAGCATGAAGCCACCCAAGTATCCCCAAGGTCGCCACATTGACGCATATTGCTATGATTGCCGGCTTCACACCGAGGAGCAGGCCACATACGACCGCAAAGGAGAAAAGCCAGATGGGACCCCCGCTCAGAAACCCAAAGAAGAAAACCACGTAGACGCCGACGATATAGATCAGGGCACAGGCCGCCCATGCCTTAACTTCGTATCTCAGCCCCTTCCCGATAAGGAGACCGAGGCCGCATGCCAATACCGCAACGTCCATAGACAAAGGGACCCAAAGCCTCTCCCTCAGCGTAAGCAGCACAGCAGGGACAGCCGCGAGGCCTGAAAATAAAATCCCTATGATGATGACAGACAGAAGAATGCGTTCCCGCATCCCCTTTGACCGCAGTTCAAACAGCGAAAAAATGCTGAGAGCGGACCACCCATTGGCCACACGACTCAGAACGGAACCTCCCGCCCTCTCCTCTTGATTTTCGGGTTTTCCGGGATCGCCTGAATTCATGGTTCGACCCCGGTCCAAACGTCCCTCATCTCCTTATACTCCCATCGCCTCATCCGTCTATTCCCTTGCCAGCTTATCAGCTTATCAGTTTATCAGATTTTCGGTTCATGTCTCTTCCCGTCAAGGACCTGGCGGATCTTCTGCGCTATCTCTCCGATCACCATAGGCTTCATGGCAAAGGAACAGAACCCCAATTCGAGGGCCTTCTCTTCGGGCATACGCTCACTGAACCCCGTACAGAGAATGACGGGGATTTCAGGCCTGATCCGCATGATCTCTTTGCCCAGCTCCTCTCCTGTCATCCTGGGCATGGTCATATCCGTAATGACCAGGTCGTAGCCTTGAGGATTGGACCTGAAGGCCGCCAGGGTATCCAGGGAATCGGTCTTGCATTCCACATCATAACCGAGGAACCGCAGCATATCGGCGTACATCTCCGCAATCATCGGTTCGTCGTCCACGAACAGGATCCTCTCGGCGCCATGGGGAATCGGCCGACCTTCCTTCTCCTTTTCTTTGTCGCAAGGCTTGAGCCTCGGCAGATAAATGGTAAAGAGAGAGCCCTTTCCCAATTCACTTTCCACCCGCACCGCACCCTCACAGCTCCGGACAATACCGTGCACAGTGGCAAGGCCCAAGCCCGTTCCCTCGCCCCTCGCCTTGGTGGTGAAAAAGGGATCAAAGATCTTTCCCACGGTCCTGCGGTCCATGCCGTGCCCCGTATCCCTTACCATGAGCTTGAGAAACGGCCCGGGGATCAGCGACGTTTCCACCTCCGAAGCGGTCGTTTCGTCCAGGATCTCCTCGTCCAGGGTAATCTCCAGTATCCCGCCGTCTGCCCGCATGGCATGGGCCGCATTCGTGACGAGATTGACGATCACCTGATGAATCTGCGTCGGGTCGGCCAGCACCGTGTCATTGTCGGTGCGGATATCCTGCCGGATTTCTATGGTCGAGGGGAGGGCTGCCCGCGTCAGCTTGATCGCCTCCTTTAATATCGGTCCGACCGTCATCGGCCTCTTTTCAAGATCGCCTTGACGGCTGAAGGCGAGGATCTGGCTAACGAGATCTTTTGCCCTGCCGCCGGCATCCAGCACCCGCTCCAACATCCGGTTCGCCTTGTGATCCTCGGACATATTCATCAAGGCCATTTCCGTACCCATCACAATCGGCGTCAGGATATTGTTGAAATCGTGCGCGATGCCGCCAGCGAGCGTCCCAATGGCCTCCATTTTCTGAGCCCGGTGGAGCTGGAGCATCAACGCCTCCTTCTCCTTCTGGGCCTCCTGGATCTGCACGAGCCTCGTCTGAAGCTCGATGGCATCTGACCGGACATTTTCAAACAGAAGGGCGTTTTTCAGACCGGTGGCAGTCTGGTTTCCGAGCGCCTCCAGGAACGAAGAAGATACCTGGAAGTCCCTCGTTTTCTGCGAGGCCAGACCCAGCACCCCGATGACCTCGCCTGCGCTCTTCAGCGCCAGCGCGGCAAAAGACCGCAGCCCTGCCCGTTTGCATTCGTCATAGGTGCAGCGCGGGTCAATGTGGATATCGACGGAATAAACCGTCGCTCCCTCCCTTGCCGCGATTCCGCAAAGACACTCCCCCACATGGTGAGTCGGCACGTCCTCCTCTGAAAACCATTGCCCCTGCGCCTGAAATCCCTTCAAAATGAGGTCGTTTCCATCCGTCAAAAACAGTGCCACAAGATCGGACTGAATAGACTTCATTGTCGCTGTCAATACCCTGCTGACGATCGCGTCAACCGAAAGGTCCTGAACCATCTCCCTGCCCAGGAGGTTCAACACCTCCAGTTCCCGGGCCTTGGTCTGCAGTTGTTGCTCGGCCGTTTTTCTGTCCGTAATGTCGGCGAGGATGCCCTGGATCCCGGCGATGCGATCTCCATTCCATATGGGACGGCTCGATGCCCGAACCCACATGGATTCACCTGATTTTTTAAGCAGGACATATTCGCCATTTTGGCTTTCGCCTGACAGAAACCCCTGGAATTCCGCCGTCATTTGATCGCGCGCGTCAATCAAAAAAAAGTCCCTGAAATCCCGGCCGATGACCTCATCCGGCCTGTATCCCGCCATCCGCTCGATAACCGGGCTGATATAGGATATGATGCCGCCCTCATCCACCACGTAAATGGCATCGTTCATATTTTCCACGAGATCGCGATACCGTTCCTCGCTGTCCCGGAGTTCCCTTGTCCGCAACTCGATCTCTTCCTCGAGGCGCGTATGATATCTGCGGCTTTCCTCCCGGAGTCTGGCCCGTTCCAGCACGTTGTTAACCACGTGCTCCAGCTCTGCCATATCTTTGATCGGTTTCATAATATAGTCCCAGGCCCCCCGCCGAATGGCCTCGATGGCATCGGCCACAACGCCTGTTCCCGAGAGCACCACAACAGGGGTCTCGGGCGCCTCCCGGGAGAGTACGTCGATCACATCCAGGCCGGTCATGCCGGGCATGCGGAGGTCTACCAAAACCACCGCCGGATGTCTCTGCCGGAACAACTCAAGGCCCTTCTCCCCATCCCCTGCCTCCAACACGATGACATCCATATCCTCAAAGAATGCCCGGATGCTCCTTCGGATCGGTTCCTCATCCTCTATGGTCAGCAGTGTATACGATTCCATCATTGTCTCCGCCTCTCGATACGATCTCTCACCGCCGCGACCAGCACGGCCATATCGCCCAAGGGTTTTTGAAAAATATCTCTCTCGCTGACCCCGATTGCCCGTAGTTGCGGCAGAGGAGAGTACTCCACCGATCCTGTATAGACGATGAACTTCATGCGGGGGCAGAGGCGATGGGCCTGCTCCATAAATGCATCCCCGTCCATCCCCGGGAGACGAATGTCCACAATAGCCACATCCATCGGATCGCTCATGAGGATATCGAGGGCCTTTTCGCCGCTTTCTGCCGTCGCCACCTCAAAATCCTCGTCCTCCAGCCAGGCCCGCAGGCCTCGTCGGATACGCTCCTCGTCATCGACCACCAGAATCCGGGGTCTCTCTTCTCCCATCATGCACTCCTTATATTATGAGAATACCACCTCAGACTTGTGGATAAGAAACGATACATTTCCGAACGCGGAACGCGGAGCACGGAACGCGGTAGCCAGGGGTCATGAGGTCGTGATCTTTGGAGTTCAGGCATCAGTCATTTATCCATGTTGACAGGCATGCTCGGCTTCATCCCTGGGGGCGACAAGGCATTCGCCAATGCAACAGGTGTTAGGCCTCATCACGTGTTATCGATCGAAAAACCGCTATTTGTGCGGTCCAGTTCGCGTCGAATTGCCTTGACGATAACCTCCAGGCTGTAAGGCTTTTTGATATAGGTGCCAGCGCCCAGACGCTGGGTCTCCTTAACCCGGTCTGATTCCGTAAAGCCGCTCGCAATAATGGCCTTTTGTCCTGGATGCGAGGCAACAATCCGGCGATAGGTCTCGCAGCCGTCCATCCCCGGGTCCATAATCATATCCAGGACGAGGATATCCACGCTGTCGTTCTGGAGCAACTCGATCGCGGCCTCGCCGCTGGCAACGGTTTGTACATGGTATCCCAGCTTGCGGAGCATAAGGGCGGCGATCTGTCTCTGCTCCGCGACGTCGTCCACCACCAGGACACGCTCCGTACCCTTGCAATCCTCAACAGAGATACTTCGTTCCGTCTCTTCCGGCGCATCCCTCGTGACCGGGAAATAGACGTCAAAGGTGGTTCCCCGGCCTTCCTCCGTTCGAATGTCAATATAACCACCATGGTCCTTGACAGTCGACCAGATAAGCGTCATGCCCAGGCCTGTTCCGCTCCGTCCCAGTTTCTTCTTCGTATAAAACGGCTCGAATATCTTTGTCAAATCCTCCTGGTTGATACCTATGCCGGTGTCGGCGACGCTCAGGACGACATATTCCCCTTCCTCGATCCGTTCATAGGCATCGCGCGGTTGATCCAGGTAACGGTTTCGTATGGCGATGCGCACAGTCCCATCCACAAGAGTGGCCTCGCAGGCATTATGAATAAGATTCATCAGGATCTTGGACATGTGAAACGCGGAACCTTTTACATTCAATGCCTTTTCCTCGAGATCGACCTCCACGCGGACCTGGGGGTGAATCGACATCAGTTGGCCGTATTCGGGGGAAGCAACGTAGTCGGCCACAATCTTGTTCAGGTTGATGATCTCCTTTTGGGTGACGCCTTGGCGGGCCAGACTCAGGAGGTCCTGAACAATGGCCGCTGCCTTCCGTCCCGACTGCTGAATGATGGAAAGGGGCCTCTGCCAGGGGTTGTCTTTAGGAAGATCCATGAGAAGCAGATCCGGATAAGTGACCAGACCGCTAAGGATATTGTTGAGGTCGTGCGCCACGCCCGCAGTGAGTCTGCCAATCGTCTCCAGCTTTTCCGCCTGCTTCAGTTCAGCTTCCAGGCGCCGCCTTTCCTGCTCGGCCCGCTCACGTTCGGCCATCTCCAGGGACAACTGCCGATTCATTTCTTCAAGGGCGGCGGTCCTTTCCGAAACCCGCGCCTCCAATTGATCATTCGCCAGCCTGATCTTGCGTTGTTCCTGGGCCACAAGATACATGAGGAAAAAATTGCGGCGACCCATAAACTCGATGGTGTAGCATATCAGCATTCCGGCAATATTGGCGCTGATCAGGAAGAAATTGTTGTTGATCAGTTCAAGGGGCGGGGTCCGGGCCAGGACCGCAGCTATATTGTAAAGAATCACGATGATCCAGCCGCTCAGGGAGGCCCAGAGAAACCGAAGATAGATAAAGGAATACCCGAACATCAGGATCAGGATGAGGCCTGCATAATAATAGTAATTGACCGGTTCCGGGGCGATGATGGTCATGAGGACAATTCCCAGACCGCCGACGGCAATGACAAGCGCCATCATGGGTTGCAGCCAGCCATGAAGACGGGGGACAAAAGTGGCGCCGACAACCGCCAGGATGCAGGGACAGACGAATGCATACCGGATCATCCAGGCCAGATGCCGATGCTCGGTCAGCACAAGGGCATCAAGGACGCCGAAGATCCCATACATCAGCGCGCCCAGCAAGAAAGAGAGTCTTATCTGGAAAAGGGTCTGAAGAAGATAGTGACTGCGGTAGGGCGCCTCCAATCCGGCCATCGGCCCGGAAAACCTGAGGGTCGGCCGGTGCAGGTGCATGGCCTTCATATCGCTTTGGGATTTGAGCTCAGGATAATCGTTTTTCATCAATGTTCCCAGGATTCAGAGGTTCGAGGTTTCACTCCTGCCTTTACGTGCTGTTTTAGGAGCGATATACACATCACAAAGGCCTTCGCCATCACTTGTAAAAGGCAAATGCGAAAATCCTATCCCTGTTTACTACCTTCCGAGGGCATCCGAAGAATGAATTTTGCCCCTGCCCCTGGCACCGATTCCACCGAAAGCGTGCCCCGGTGCTCTTCGGCGATGATGAAATAGGAGACGGACAATCCAAGACCGGTCCCTACGCCCGGGGCCTTTGTGGTAAAAAACGGCTCAAACACCCTTTTGCACGTCGCCTCATCCATCCCCGGACCGTTGTCCTCGATCTCCACCCGCATCATCTCCCCGTCTTCCATTACCCGCAGAATAAGCCTCGGTGTTTCCACATTTGCTCCACGCTCCACGCTCCCTCCCCTTTGCTCCTGCATGGCCTCAGCCCCGTTGCGCAGGATATTCAAGAAGACCTGCTGGATCTTGCTCGCCTGACAGACCACCATAGGCGCCTCAGGGTCATACTCCCGCACGATCTCAATCTGCCTGAAGTCATATTTTTTCTTGAGATCATAGTCGCTCTCTGCAAGGCCCAGGGTCTGGTCCAGGAGTTCCGCCAGGTTCGTAGGCCTCCCTTCCCCTTCGGCCTTGCGGCTGAAGCTCAGCATGTTGGAGACAATCCCGGCGGCCCGTTCGCCGCTCTTTCGGATATCATCCAGAAACTCAGGTATCTCCCTCCGCTCCAGATACGTCCTTACCGCAGCCAATGTGGTCCCGCATTCCTCTGCAATCCGGGAGTTGGCCGGCAGATCCGGCGAAACCCGCCTCAACACATTCTGGGATGCCTGCAGGATGACCCCCAGAGGGTTGTTGATCTCATGGGCCATACCCGCGGCCAGCCCCCCTACCGACAGCATCTTCTCGGACTGGATCATCATCTCCTCCATCCGCACCCGCTCCGTTACATCATCCACCCGGATCACCGCCCCTTCAACGCCATTGGTAATCAGCGGATAGACCGTAATATCGTCATAGCGCACCGTGCCATCCGACTGTCTGGGGACATTGACATCCGATTTCACACGCCTGTTGCGTATCGCATCCTGAATCTTCTCCAACTCACGACCCAGTTCGGGCATGAGCTTTTCAAGGATCTGCCCCCGGGCATCGGCAGCACGGATTCCCGTAGCCCGCTCTGCCGCCAGGTTCCACTGGCTTACCCGACCTTCCCGGTCCACCCCCACCAGCACCGACGGCATGGAATTGATGATATTGTCGAGATAGTTGCTCAACCGCCTCCGCTCCTCCTCGGCCTGTTTGCGCTCAGTGATATCCCTTATGATCCCCTCAGTTCCCAGCAGACGGCCATCCTCATCATAATAAAAGTGCGTGGTAAAGGAGGCATTGAAGGTAGACCCATCCTTTCTTTTTAGAACCGCCTCCAAATCGTTGACGGACCCATCCTTCTTGATGCGTTCAAGGAGCACCTGACGCTCACGCGAATCCGGCCAGAAATGGTCCAAAGGGAGACCGATCATCTCGTCGATGGATGTGTACCCGAACATCCGTGCCCCCGACGGGCTGCCCATGAGCAGTCTTCCATTTTCATCCGACCGATAAAACACGTCCTGGATATTTTCGATCACGCTACGGTATTTCTTCTCGCTTTTCCTCAAAGCCTGTTCCACCCATTCGCGCTCCCTGATCTCCTCCTGAAGTTGCTGATTGTTAATCTCCAGCTTTACTTTGTGTTCCTCCAACAGGTCCAGGGACCGCTCGATACTCCTGCTGAACATCTCGGGTGAGAGCACAGTGACGCACGTGATCATTAAAAATACGCAAAGGAAGGTGATCCATGCCATCAGTGAAACCGAGGTCAGCATATGCACAGGATGGATCTCGATAAGGCCCGAGGTCATCCCTGCACCCACAAGGCCCATACTCGCGAGGCTAAGCGCAATTGCTATAATTCCCCCACGAAGACCGAAAAGAACGGCAGACAAAAAGCACACTCCCACCAGGATGAGGATCCCGACTCCGCTCAAACCAATTCTGAGAAGAGCGGTCAGGGCGATCAGGTAGAGGCACGATACCAGGACCATGGCCCTTGCCTTGTACGGAAAACGACGGGATCCGAATGTGGCGAGGAGAAAAAGCAGATAAATGCCGACGTAGAGGGAGGAGAAGACCCACCTTCCCTGCAGCAATGTCTGGGCTGCCCCGATGACGACGGCCGGAAGACCGACGAGAGAGAATACGTAGAGGAGTCTATTGAGTATGGTCTGCCGAACCGCCGAGATCTCATCACGTTCCGGCTTTCCTCTACGAAAAAACGAAAGGCGCTTCGATATGGGCTGCATGATCTTCTCCTTGATACCCCCTGAATCCTGCATGAATCTGAAAAAAGACGTCGCTGGTGAACCAACATCATGTTTGGAAAGATGAAAGGAGCCAGACAATAAGACCTTAAAGGAGGCATTATCGAACCTTTTGCAACTCCTCATGGCTTCATCAGCAAATTCAAGTGTTAAGTCTGCTACAGAAAGCGTCGCAAAAAGATGTATTTAGCAAGAAACATGCCAGATATCCCTCCAGCCATTGTCCTACTTTATTTAAGTAGATAGGTTGAGCTGGCTTCTGGTAAGCGGCTTGGCAAGGTAGTCCCAGGCTCCGTTTTCTACGGCCAGTTGAGCGCCTTCCGGACTCCCCTCGCCCGTAATGATGATCACCTCCGGCGAAGCAGCCAGTTCCTTGATCTGCGGGATCGCCATGAGCCCGTTCCCATCGGGCAGGCGCACATCCAGAAACACCAGGTCAAACGCATCCCTGGAAAGGACATGAAGCCCTTCCCTGAGGCTGAGGGCATACGTCGTTGCATGTCCCAGAGATTCCAGCAGACTCGCCAGAATCTCACAGACGCTCCGGTCGTCGTCGATGATCAGGATTCTTGACATTCAGGGGGTTTTTCCACGCCGTATCGAGCTGATGCCTTAATGGCTTATACTTCATAATTTTGCTGATTTTTTGGCACATTATCTATCATGCTCCGGCAAAAAGGTCAAGTTTAACGGGCGGCGGACGTGCGCCCTGGGAAGCCCATGGAGGTCTTTCCAAAACCGTGAGAGTTTTCGTCTTGACAGACTGGTGACCTCAACGTATTGTTTGAACATCGGAAACTTGATCGGGCTACGCGGCATCTGAAGTCCTCTTTTGAGACTCAACAGCCTGTTCCCTTAACTCTGCTAATTGGCTACCATCCATGAATGGACCGAACACCCCTGCACATGCCCCCCAACAGAAAATGCGACTGGGCGAAATTCTGACAAAATCCGGGCTCATCGACAAAGAGACCCTCGACAAGGCCCTTGAGATTCAGAAATCTCAAAAAAGACGCCTGGGACAAGTTCTCGTGGATATGGGGGTGGCTGACCAGGTGATCATTGCCAAGACCCTCGCCAGGCAGTTGAAGATACCATACGGTCGCCTCGAGAACAAAAAGATAGCCAAAGAAGTGATCGGACTGATATCATCCCAGCTTGCAGAAAATCATCTGGTCATCCCCATCAGAAAAACAGAAAAGGGCCTTCTCGTGGCCATGGCCGATCCCCTGGATCTACATGCCCTGAACGACCTACGCTTTTTCACTCAGTTGCCCATAGATGTCGCCGTTGTCCCTGAAGGAGATATTATCGACGCCATCGAACGACACTACCCAAAAGGAGATCTTAAAAAAGACCTGGATGCAGGGCCGGCCATGGACGCAGACATAGAAATCCTTCGGGAAAGGGAACCCGATGAGAAAGAGGCACACGAGCTTCTTGTCCTTACCGAAATGCCCCCGATTGTCCGATTCACGAATTCAGTGCTTGCCGATGCCATCAAACAGAAAGCGAGCGACATTCATATTGAACCACAGAAGACGTTTATTTTGATCCGGTATCGGGTGGACGGCATACTCAAAGAGATCATGCGGGCGGACAAACATATTCATGCGGGAGTCGTTTCCAGGATCAAGATCGTATCGAACCTGGATATCGCCGTCAAACGGAAACCCCAGGACGGGAAGGCCCAGGTCAAATCCGGTGGCAAAACATATGATCTCAGGGTCTCCACCCTGCCCACATCTTACGGCGAGAAGGTAACGATCCGCATTCTGGATCCAGGGACAGCGGCCTTAAATCCGGAAGACCTCGGTTTTTCAGAGAAGGACCTCAAGAATGTTCTGGGCGCCATTCACAGGCCCCAGGGGATCATCCTTGTGACCGGGCCCACCGGAAGCGGGAAATCTTCAACGCTTTATGCCTGTCTGAACAGGCTCAAATCACCGGAAGTCAACATCGTTACCGTGGAAGATCCGGTTGAATATGATGTGGCAGGGATCAATCAGGTTCAAATCAACCCGGCTGTCGGGATCACTTTTGCTGCGGGGTTGAGATCCATCCTCAGGCAGGATCCGGATATCGTCATGGTGGGGGAAATCAGAGACAGTGAGACGGCAGTGATTGCCTTTCAGGCGGCGCAGACAGGGCACCTGGTCCTCTCAACCCTGCATACGAATGATGCCGCCGCTGCTGTGATACGGTTAATGGACCTGGGGATCGACCCCTTTCTGGTCTCTGCGTCGCTGATCGCCGTTATCGGACAACGGCTTGTCAGAAAAGTGTGCCAGGAATGCAGGGTCCCTGAGTCCCTTCCTCCTGAGCAGATGGAGGCTATCCGTCCCTACCTGAGTGAAGGAGAATCGGGCACCTTCTGGAAGGGGGCGGGATGCGAAGCATGCCAGTTCAGCGGATATTCAGGTCGCATGGGCCTGTTTGAGGTTTTGGTGATAACGCCTTCTCTTCGGCGAAAAATCTCCACGCATTTTTCCTCTGTGGAGTTGAAGGACGCGGCCGAGGCGGAGGGCTTCCGGACCCTAACGGTGGACGGAATTACGAAGGCCATGCAGGGGCTCACAACCATCGATGAGGTGTTTCGTGCGGCCCCTCCCGAGTCAAAGGGATCTGTGAGCGGAGCATTTCCCCAGGCCCCTGCCCATGAAGAAACTCCATCGGAAGACTCCTATTTTGCTGAGGCAACCTCTGCTGTAAGGAGTTCCAGTCCCAAACGGATACTTGTTGTTGACGACAATGCGGTCATTCGGAAACTGCTCAGCCATCAGTTGGAGGCGGAAGGATATATGGTTGTTGCGGCGGAAAACGGGCTGGAGGCCCTTAAGATGGTAGCTAACGATAAGCCGGATCTCATTTTATCGGACTTCCTGATGCCGGAGATGGATGGGCTCACCCTCACACGGAAACTGAAGGCCCAGTTGGCCACAAGGTTTATTCCCATCATCATGCTCACGGCAAAAGACGAGGTGGAATCCGAGGTGGAGGTCATTGACGCGGGGGCAGACGACTATTTGACCAAACCGGTGGTTCCCAAAAGATTAGTGGCCAGAGTCAAGAGACTCCTCAATAAATAATAAATAGGTACGGTCTGAACGAAAAGCCCGGTCAGACCCAATCCGAATATCTGTTAAGCCTGAGTAACGTTCCCTCCCAACGCCTCCCTCAATTTCTCAGACAGTGTCAACACCGAAAACGGCTTTTGGACGAACCCCTGTGCCCCGGCAGCTATAATCTCATGGGCAGGACCGTCTATGGAATAGCCGCTGCACACGAGGACCTTCATCTCCGGCCTGGTCTTCATGATCCGCGGATAGACCTGATTGCCCGTCATATCGGGCAGCTTGATATCCAGGAGGGCAAGGTCGATGGCTCCATCAAAACCGTTGGCCATGTCAATGGCCTCTTTCCCCGTTGTAGCCTCCAGAACACGGTACCCCAGCCTTTCCAGCACGGTCCGGGTCAGATCCATCACCGGCGGCTCATCTTCTATAACCAGGATCGTCCCCCGGCCCACGTGCAGCCGCTTCCCCGGCTCTTTAAGGGTTTCTGGCCGCTCCGTGTCGATGATCCCGGCACTTATTGCGGGCAGATAGATCCGAACCTCCGTTCCTTTTCCCAACTCGGAATCGACTTCGATGATTCCCTGGTGATTCGTTACGATACCGTATACAGCAGGCATCCCGAGTCCTCGGCCAAAGAAATGGGTCGTAAAAAAGGGTTCAAATATCCTTTGCCGTGTCTCGCTATCCATGCCCTTTCCATCATCCTCAATGGAAAGGCAGACATAGGGACCCGGCTTGAGATCGGGACAGTCCCTTATGAGCGTAGGGTCCACGTCGATGTTTCTCGCAGAAATACGAATGCGGCCCGGGCCTTCCATTGCTTCGTTTGCATTGGAAACCAGCGCAGAGAGAACCATCTGCATCTGGGTCCTGTCGGCCTTGATCCGCCTGATATCAAGGGGAAAATCGGTTTCCACACGAATGCCAGGTTTCAGGGTGTGTTCGAGAAGGGGCAAGGTGTCTGCTGCAAAATCAGACAAGCATAGTGTTGTGACATTATATTTTCCTCCCCTTGCGTAGGCCAGCAATTGACTGGTCAGGTGAGCCATGTGATAGCCCGAGGTCTTCATGTCTCTAAGTTGCGGCAGAATCTTTCCATCTCCGCAATGCTCGACCTCGAGGAGTTCAAGATTCCCGATGATGGCTGTCAGGGCGTTATTGAACTGGTGGGCAATGCCCCCGGCCAGGGTGGCGATGGCCTCCATCTTACGGGACTGCTGGAGCTGGGATTCCAGCCTGGATCTCTCCATTTCCGCCTTCTTTCGGGGGGAGATGTCCCGGTATATGACAAAGTGCCCGATTCGATGATGGTCGACAATGACCGGGGCGGAGCGGAGGGATACATCGATCAGGGAGCCGTCCTTAGCCATACGAACGGTTTCCACATCCACTATCTCGCCGGATGTGATCCGCCGGCGGTAGGCGTGAGCCTCTTCGAGCCGATCCGGAGGCCCCACCAGGTCGCTGATGTTTTTACCCATGGCCTCTTCTTCGGAGTACCCGAACATCCCGGCAAACCGGGAGTTGACCTCCGTAATCATCCCGGCATCATCGAACATGGCGATGGCATCCGGCATATTGTCCACCAGCCCCTCAAAATATGCCTTACGGAACTGTGTCTGCTCTTGAGCCTTTATTCTCTCGTCGATCTCTTTGGCCAGTTGAATGTTGCGGGTGCGCAAGGTTTCCCTCATGTGGCTGACGACACGCCCTACCAAAGCAAAACAGAACGTCACCAGAGAAAAGGAGAACCAGGTAATGATCTCTTTATCCAGATCAACGAATTCTGGATGGAATTGGTACAGCAGGCCTATTGCGGCCGCGTAAAGCACGATGGCGTACAGGCTGAGGCATAAGAATTCCCTGAAATTCAGTCGCAGGAAACCAAAGAGCATCCCCACGAGGAATAACATGAGGACTACGGAGCGTAACTCGGTGAGGAAGTAGACGGTCAGCATGACGCAGGTGGCTGTCCAGGATATCTGAAAAAAGGTCAGGCTCGGGTCAGCGAAGCGGCGATTGAGACCTGTCCTGACGATGGTGAAAATGGAGAGATGCCCGATCCATATGACCACGAAAAAAAAGATGAATTCTGTCAGGGAAAGGCGGAAAAAGCCTTGACAGTACATTGCCCATGACATGACGAGGTGAATGACGGCCATGCTCATGGCCAGGAGCATCCGCCGAATACGCAAGGCCTGACGGGGATCATCCCTGGGAATAATGGAAAAGGTCATTTTGGTTCCTCCCGGCGACAAAAGTCCCAAGGCGGCCTAACAGCCGCAACCAAAGATTCTAAGCGGCGACATCAACGCGAACGTCGTTTCATCACACGCATCATATCGACCTGACATCTTCTGTTTTCCCATTTGAATTACATCACTTATCTAACTCATCCCTGACGGCCTGACCGATCTTGTGGGATAAAAAAGGCTTTTTCACATAGGCCCCGGCGCCCAGCCGCTGGGCCTCTCTGACCCGTTCCGTCTCTGAAAATCCACTGGCGATGACAGCCTTCTGGCCGGGATGAATTTGGATGATTCGTCGATAGGTCTCAAGACCGTCGATTCCAGGATCCATGATCATATCCAGGAGCAACAGGTCCACCTCGTTTGTTTTCACATATTCGACGGCCTCTTCCCCACTGCATACGGCCGTTACGGAATAACCGAGTCCTTTAAGCATTTCCGAGGCGATGTCTCGCTGTTGCTCCACGTCGTCGACAATCAGGATGGACTCCCCCCGCCCCCTGTAATCGTCAATAGAAGCCCGAAGTTCTTCTCTCCCTTTTGCTTTCCGGGTCGCGGGAAAATAGAGGGTGAAGGTCGTCCCCTCTCCCTCCCTGCTTCTAACGTCAATGTACCCATGATGGTCCTTCACCGTGCCCCAGACAACGGACATGCCAAGACCTGTTCCGCTCCTCCCCATCTTCTTCTTTGTGTAGAAGGGCTCGAAGATCTTCTTGATATCATCCGCAGAGATGCCTACCCCGGGGTCGGTCACCGTAAGCACCACGTAATCGCCCTCCAGCACATCCTCATACCCCCTGACGGGCCGGTCAATGTAACGGTTTTCCGTGGACACGACGATATTTCCGGCCTCGCGGACGGCCTCGGCCGCATTGGAGATGAGGTTCATCACGGTCTTGGACAAGTGGACCGGTGACCCGGCGATATTCAGGAGTCCTGTCTCCAGATGGGTCTCCACGTCCACGCCCGGGTGAAACGATTTCAGTTTCTCATATTCAGGGCTCTTCAGATACTGGCAGATAACGTCATTCAAGTTCACCACCTCACTGACCGCCACCCCCCGCCTTGCCAGGGTCAACAGGTCCTGGACCACTGCGGCAGCCCTTTCCCCTGATCGCTGGATCGTCAAGAGCGGCTTTCTCAAGGGACTGTCAGCCGGGATCTGCATCAACAGGAGTTCGGGGTAACTGACGAGGCCGGAAAGGATATTGTTGAGATCATGGGCCACCCCGCCGGCAAGGGTCCCGATAGCCTCCATCTTCTGAGCCCGCTGGAGCTGGGCCTGGAGGCGTTTGGCCTCTGAGATGTCAGTCACCACCACGATGTGTCCCTTGGAAGGATCAGAGACTTCCAAAAAACACGATCGAATCATACAATCAAAGAGAGTCCCGTCCTTACGAACCCAACGCGTCTCAACCTGACTGGTCCCGGATTTCGTTTCACCCGTATAGAGCGCTCGGCCTACCCTCTCATATTCTTGCTGGTCCGGATAAAGGGCACTGGACCCCCTTCCTAACAAAGTCCCTTCCTTATAACCCGCCAAGCTGTACATCGATTTATTGGCCCAAACCAGATTTCTATCAACGACCAAACCGATCCCGACCGGAGATGCCCTGAGGATCGCCCGCATCCTCTGTTCGTTCTCCTGCAAGGCCTGTTCGGCCTGTTTGCGCTCGTGGATATCCTTGACCCAGACCTGTATCCCGGATTCTTCGTCAAAGTTGATGACCCGGGCCGCTATCTCCCCGTAAAACCACGAACCGTCCTTACGACCCAACTTGACCTCATAGTGTGACGGCACATTTTTGCCTCCCATACGGGCCTCTGCCCGTTTCCGGGTGATCTCCTGAGACTCCGGATGGTACACCAGCCAGTGATCCAGCCCCAACAGTTCACCATCCTCGTAACCCAGCATCTGGTGCAGCCGGCCGTTGGCAAATATGATCTTGGGCCCTTTCTGAACAAAAATGCCGTCAAAGCTCTCCTCCACCAGGATACGATACCTTTCCTCGCTCTCCCGCAGGGCCTTTTCGGCCAGAATCTTTTGGGTCACGTTCCGGGCCGCCCCCGATATCCCGACGACCCGGCCCCTGTCGTCCTTGATGGGCGATTCGTCAATCTCCACAAGCACCGGGCGCCCATCCTTTCTACGCAGCTCGATCAGATAGGGTTCCTGCTTCTCACCGGTACGGATCGCCCGTTCCGTAATCTCGATTCCCCTCAAATTGATCGGATTGTCCGTTGCCAGATCCGTCCATTTCACCAGCATCTCTTCCGGCGAATATCCGAGAATTGCTAATGAACCCGGGCTCGCATAGGTCAGCCGATGCTGTGTATCGTGGATGTAAAAGAACTCGTTACTGTGTTCGATGATGGTCCGAAGCCTGGACTCGCTCTCTTTCAGAGACGCCTCGGCCCGCTTGCGTCTTGAGATCTCAGCATGGGCCAGATTGTTCAGGAAGAATATGGCTGCCCCGATGAGAATGCACAATCCGATGATCAGATACCCCGCGGTTTTTAAAAGTGGATTTGCGATGAGGGACGAAATCGCATCGAGGTTGCTGAGATGGACAACTTTCCACCCCGGAAGGTTTTCTATGCCTTGTTCGTACATCTGATAGCGATCGCCTGAGGCATCAACGACCTGATGAGTGCCGTCCAGGATCCTGAACCCGCTCCATGCCCAAGGCCCTTTCCCGAACTGCCGCGTCTCGGCGATCTTGCGCTGTCCAAGTTCATCGATTTTCCACAAGGTCTTCAGCAGAAAGGCCTTTGCATCTGAAATAAAGATGACCCCGTGCGGGTCGGTGATGAAGAGCATCGCCTTACGGGATGCATGGGAAGCCAATTCCACGTGCAACAGCCGTCTGACGATATTCTCGACAGGGCTCTTCACAACCACCGCCCCAATGGGAAGATCCGGGTTTTGGCCGTACACGGGATAGCTCACATAAAGCCCGCGCTTCCGGGAAGTCACCCCCATGGCCATGCCGACTCCGCTCCTGCCGCTTATGGCCTCCTGAAAATAGGGCCTGAAGGAGTAATCCTTCCCTACAAAACTATCCGCCTCAAAACGGTTGCTGGAGGCAATGGTCCGGCCGCTCCGGTCCATCAGATAGCACACGTCGATTCGGGCACCCTTTTGAAAATGATCCAGAGTGCCGTTGGCGCGGCCCAGGGTTTCATCGTTGGGATCTGTCAGGGCACTTCGGATCTCCCACAAGTTTGAAAGAACATCCGCCAGTCGCGTATACGCCATGATATGCTGGGATATCAGGTTGTTGGTCGTATGCACATGAGCAATGGCGTCCTGTTTGGCCGCATCAAAGAAGGCATCTCGGAGAGAATGATAGTAAAAATATCCCCCGGCCGCTGCGGAGAGAAATGCCAGAAGGGACAGAACAAGCAGGATGAATCGAAGCCTCATTCCTTCATCCTCCGGGGGACCCTACCGAAGTTTGCATCATGAAAAGCCTCCGGATCCTGGAAAGGGGGGGGGGTGTTGAATATATCGGGGTTGTTACGTTCATTGAGTTCAGAGCAAATGTCGCGGGTTGCCTTGGTCGAACCACCTTGCACCTTACGCCTCGTACCTGGGTACCCTACTACTGTATAGAAAAACAGGTGAAACTTCAATTTGTTTTCTCGCTCAGGGCCAAGTCAGTCCCGCTCCAATCGGGATTCGTTTCGCAGTGATCACAACTCGCGCATGAAGAGGCGTCCTTCCAGGCAATGCCCTCACGGGCACACTGCAAACCTTCCCAGTCAGCCCCGGCAGAATCGCATCCCAAAGGAAACGCTGAATCCGTTAACGTATAAAAATCTGCTCTTGGTGCTTCGCGCCTTTGAGTGAAATATTCCGGGTTGCACTTGTACTGCGTTAGGGCCCTCAGGGGCTGAATTTCTGTCACAAACAAGAAATCCGGACTTCTTTGCGGGCCTTTGACTTGGTGTGAGACCTTTGAAAATTCAGGGATTGAGGGATTGAGGAATTGAGGAATTTCTGTCACAAAAAACAAGAAAACCTTTCCTGTCTCTTTGTGGCCCTGTGGCTTTGTGTGAGAAATTTCTTTCTGGGATGGGGTTATGCCGCGTTAGACTCTTCTGGCCTGATCCTTCATATAATTGCTGAGCGCCTCCTGCAGCGTCTCTCCAGCAAGTTGGGCGCAGTGTTCATCCTCCTTGGGTAGGCCCCCGAGCCTCTTCAGGATGGCCTCGCCGGTCACATCCAGGAGTTCGTCCGGCGTTTTTCCGCGGGCCATCTCAGCGGCAAACGAGCCGCACACGGCACTCGACCCGCAGCCGTCCGTTTGAAACGATGCCTCCGCCACCCTCCCGTCTTCGAAGTTCAAAAAGATCTCCATGGTGTCCTGACAGGGTCCGGTGACACGGGCATACCCGTCCGGGTGATCGATCTTCCCCATATACATCGGGTGAAGCCACCGATCGAACGCCGCGGCTCCGTAAGCCTCCTTTGTCTCTTCAAAAATCTGCGCCTGTAAGTTACGGGCAAAATCGTCAAAATCATCACTCATTGCAGTTTTCCTATTTCAATGAATCATTACCTGTCATGCCCGTATCGTCCTCCCTGGGCCGACAACCGGGCATCAAGTATCTGGGCTGCGAAAGGGTTCCATCCCTATAGGCATTCACCACCTCGCTTGCAGCGCCGCAGACCCACGGGATCACACGAATCCCGGATGCGGTGAGAATCCCCTGGAGATAGCGTGAAATGGCCCCGCAGATCAAAACCTCGATGCCCAGAACCTGAATACGTGAGCATTTGCGAGAGCAGGTCTGTTCGTCCAGAAACACCTCAAACCGGGATGTCTCGCCGGTCTCTTCCGCATCAAGGACCCATAATCTGGAGGCGGTATCAAAGACCGGAGAGACCCTCCCTTCCCAGACCGAAACAGCTATTTTCATGGAGAACCCTTCTCCTGTCTATGTTTTCGCTGGGTCCTTGATCCGGGATTGGAGACCCTCCACCTGGGCCTGTAACTCCCTTATCTGGTCCTTTAGCGATGCGACCTCTTGATCTTGGGACACGAAACCGGATGCGCCCATCCCTCCGCCACGGCCCATCCCCTGCCCTGTCGTCTTTCTGCAGCCCATGCCGCCGCCACGACCCATGCCGGTCCCAACGGATGAAGAGGCAGCCCCTCCCTGGCCGCCGCTCCCCATCCCATGGTGATCGGCTACATTGGGCTCGTTTGTAGTCTTGAGCCTTCCTGCCTTGAAATCCTCGACCGCACGCCTGACGCTGCCGGATTGACCGACAATGACCTCCACGCCGGCCGCGGCGAGGGTCCTCACCGCATTCGGACCGCAATTGCCGGTGATGGCAACCTTTGCGCCCTTTGACGCAACCAACTGGGCCGACTGGATGCCTGCACCGCCGCCGAGGGCCAGGTTTGCGTTATCTAAGGCCTCATAGGCCATGGTGTCCGTATCCACGATGATAAAATACGCGCATCTTCCAAAACGAGGATCGATCTGTGAGTCTAGATCCTTCCCGGTTGAACTGACAACTACTTTCATTCACATCTCCTTCCAAAGACAAGTTAATATCAGTGATGGTGCTTGATGGCGGATGCGCACAAAACCGCCCGAGTCCTGCATCCCAAATTCTTTAAAAGCCTGCCCACTGCATAAGCATCTTTCATGCCACTGCATTCATGTTCTCATATATCGGCCTAACGCGAATTCGCCTGCGGCCAAGCCGTGACGGCTGAGTACGAAGGCGAAAAATACGCGTTCGGCATAGACTACCACGGCGGCGGCGGAGACGACATTGTCGTGCGGCGCCTGGAATTCGGCACGGTCATCATGATCCGGTAGAGCCTGTGAAGGTTGCTTGACC
>JAWOIH010000143.1:0-4468 GCA_046484725.1 Candidatus Desulfacyla sp.
AAAGGATAAAGAACTGGGGGGAATGGGGCGTCGCATCCGGTTTACCATTGAAGGGGGCGATGTGGGGGCCTATGTCCGGGGATTGATCCGGGAGGTGTACGCCGATCTCGGGATACAGGTGTACACAAAGGCGGAACTGGAGGACGTCTCCGGCTATGTGGGGAACTTCTCCAGTCGGATACGCACGGGAAACGGCCGCCGGATCAGAACCATCGGTCACGGGGTAACGATCGTCGCCACCGGGGCCGAGGAATTCAGGCCGGCCACCTTTCTGTACGGCGAAGATCCGAGGGTGTCCACTCTCCTCGAGTTGGAGGATGTGATGTCCGCCCATCCGGAGTCATTCAGGGAGTGCAGCGCCCTGGTCATGATTTTGTGTGTGGGGTCGAGAGATCGGGAGAGGCCGTACTGCAGCCGGGTATGCTGCGCCCAGGCCGTAAAAGATGCGTTGGAACTGAAGACCATCCAGCCTGAGATGGAGATCACCGTCCTGTATCGCGACATGCGGACCTACGGGTTCAGGGAGGACTACTACCGGGAGGCGGCCGATCGGGGGGTGGTGTTTATCCGCTATGATCCGGATGACGGACCGGAGGTCGAGGCCGTGGAAGAGGAGGGTCGATCTCTGTTGAGAGTCACTGTTAAAGAGCCCGTATTGGGCCAGCGGTTGATGATAGACGCAGACCGGGTCGCCCTGGCCGCGGCAACCATCCCTGCTGCCGGCAACCGGACCCTGTCGCAGCTCCTGAAGGTCCCCCTCACGGAGGACGGTTTTTTCATGGAGGCCCACATGAAGCTCCGGCCGGTGGACTTTGCCACGGACGGCATCTTCATGGCCGGTCTGGCCCATGGTCCCAAGTTCATGGATGAGACTATCGCCCAGGCCCGGGCCGCGGCCTCCCGCGCCATGACCATCCTGGCAAAGACGGAGATCATGGCGGGCGGGACCATCTGCGCGGTCAATGAACAGAGGTGTACGGGCTGCGGGGTCTGTCAGGGGATATGTCCCTTTCATGCCATCGAGGTGGCGCCGGATGTGCAGAAGGCGGTCATCCATGAGGCCCTTTGCAAGGGGTGCGGGCTCTGTGTGTCTTCGTGCAGGAGCGGCGCCCTGGACATCAAGGGATTCAGCGAGGAACAGACGTTGTGTTTGATTGAGGCGGCGGCCGGGTAAGGAGGCGTCAGGCGCAAGGCGTTAGGCGTGAGGCGTGAGGCGTGAGGAGTTAGGCGTTCATTTTTTGTCGTTCCGCGTTCCGAGCTCCGCGCTCCGAGTTCAAAAACTTGGTCATCACGCTGTCACTTTAGGAATTTATAATTCTGGCATTTTCGGCGCTTGCCATCTGAAAGGATCATCATGTTTGCCTGGAAGGGAAGACTGCTGAGGATCGATCTTTCGCGCGGGAACTGCTCTGTTGAGGAGATCCCGCCCGATCTCCTCAGGGACTATATCGGCGGCCGGGGTGCGGGCCTGAGAATCCTCTTTGATGAGATGGACCCGAGGACCGATCCCCTTGGCCCTGAAAACAAACTGATTTTCGCGACCGGTCCGTTGGTGGGGACCGGGGTCCCGGCCGGCGGGAGATATATTGTGGTATCCAAGTCTCCTCTGAGCGGCGCCATCGCCAATCCCTGCTGCGGCGGATACTTCGGGCCGAACCTCAAGTTCGCCGGGTATGATCTGTTGATCATCGAGGGACAGTCACCGGACCCCGTCTACGTGGTTATCCGGGACGACAGGGTCGAGATAAGGCCTGCCGCACACCTCTGGGGGAAGTGGGCCACGGAAACCGAGCACCTGATCCGGTCGGGGATGGGCGGGGAGTTCGACGCCTGGGAACTCAACAACATGAGCATCGTGACCATCGGGCCTGCCGGGGAGAACCTGGTCAAATTCGCCTGCATCATGTCGGACGGGGGGAGGGCGGCCGGCCGCTCCGGCCTGGGCGCGGTCATGGGCTCGAAAAGGCTTAAAGGGCTTGTGGTCGCCGGCACGGGCGATGTGACCGTGGCGGACGTGGACGGCTTCAAGCGGGCGGTCATGGAGTTCTTCGAGGAGGGCCGGGCCAATCAGTCACTGGAGAAGCGGCGCCGCTACGGGACATGGAGCCTTCCGGGGCGGGCCAACAAGACCGGGACCCAGGCCGCTCTCAACTTTCAGTCCGGCTATTTTGAACCCTTCTGCAAATTTGAAGACCCGGATGTCATCCGCGACAGCCTCCGCGTCAGGGATGAGGGATGTTTCGGCTGCCCTTTCGCCTGCGGGAAACGGAGCCGGATACAAGACCTGGCATATCCGGGCACGGCCAAAGGTCCGGAGCATGAGTCCATGGCCCTCCTGGGGTCCAACTGCGGCATCGGCGATCTGGATGACATCTTCAGGGCCAATTATCTCTGCAACGAACTGGGTATGGACACGATTTCGTCGGGGGCCATCATCTCCTGCGCCATGGAACTTTCTGAACGAGGGTATCTGCCGGAAAAGGACGTCGGGTTCCCTTTGGGGTTCGGGAGCACGGAGGCCATGTTTCGGTTGATGAAAATGACGGCGCTCCGTGAAGGGTTCGGCGATCTGCTGGCCGAGGGGGGAAACGCCCTGGCACAGGCATACGGTCACCCCGAGCTGTTTATGGGGATTAAGGGAATGGGGATGCCGGCGTGGCATCCGCAGGGGATTGAAGTCATCGGGCTCCAGTACGCCACCAACAACGTGGGCGGGTGCCATACCAAGGCGACCCTCCCCTTTTATGAAGGGAGAAAGGATCCGGCCCACCACGTGGCGCAGACCAAACAGGACCAGGACTATATTGCCGTGGTGGACTCGGGCGTCTTGTGCTGGATCATCTACCATGGCCCCCTGTGGGGGGAGAAGCTCCTCTCCTGGCTCCGCATCACCACCGGGGTCGATTACACGGAAGGGGACCTGTCGCTGATCGGCGAGCGGATCTGGAACCTGGAACGGATATTCAATCTGAGGGCAGGGATCAGCAAGAAGGACGACCGTCTCCCCAAACGGATGACGGATGAGCCTCGGGTCAAGAATCAGGTGGTCCATCTGGATCGGATGTTGACCGAGTACTACGGCCTGAGAGGCTGGAATGAGGAGGGCGTGCCGACGCCCGGGAAATTGAAGGCGTTAGGGCTGGAAAAGGAAGGGGCGGGGATGTGAGGATAAAGATCGATCATACCAAATGCACGGGATGCAAGCTCTGCGAGGTCATCTGTTCTCTCCAGCACACGGACGCCGTGAATCCCCGGAGGTCGAGAATCCGGGTGTTTCTCGGGGAAGACTTCTGCCTTCCCGTCATTGCGGGGCCGTATACAGAGGCCATGTGCAACTCAAAAGATGTGGTGATGGTGGAGGGGAAGGAGATTGACGGGTGTATTGTGTGCAGGGCCTCATGCCCGGTCAAGTCCATATTCAAGGAACCCGTTACGGCGATCCCGCTGAAATGCGATTTTTGCGGGGAGCCTCCCGATCCCCAGTGCGTCTTGTGGTGTGACGCCGACGCGCTCACGATGGTCGAGTAATCGAATGAGGCCCACGCTGAATCTGCTTGATGGCGTCTTCTTGATGTGATGATCCACGTCGGAAATTACCTGCAACCTGGCGAGCCCTTCAGGGGCGTTTCATCTCTTGTTACGCTTTCTGCGATCGGTTGAGATGTCTTGCAGGCGATGCCGCTGACGTATTGCGTGTTCTGAGGCAGGGCGACCGCTTTTGGGGACCCGTTCGTTGGCAGAAACCGTCAATCTCGAGAGTGAGGAGGGTGCAAAGATGAAAATGTATGATGTGGTACCTGGGCTGGAGTTTGATGAGAAGGTGGACCTTGAAAAATCGCCGGCGTGGTTTTTGGACGCCACCCATTCGGTTCCCCCCTGGACCCCCATGTTCGGATGGTTCTGGATCAATTTCTGCCGTCACGGGATGCAGTACGGGGCCGAGAAACTGAGCCTGCCTACGGTCAAGGGATGGGACTGGCGCTTCAAGGACGGCGGGGGGTATTTGACCCTCAACCTGGTCATGGATGAGGGGGAACGAAACGCACGAGGGGTCCGGTTCCGGGAGGCCATTCGTCCCTTTATCGACGACTATGACGGCCTGTGGGGCGGATACGTCAATGAAATGCTCGGACACTACAAGCGGTTGAAGGCGACGGATGTGGATACCGCCACCAACGCCGAGCTCCTGGCCAATTTCGAGGACACCATCAATGTCTGCCGGCGGATGTGGGAAATCCACATGCACATGATGTACGGGGTGGACACGGCCTTCATCCTCTTTGAAAATATCTGCAAGGAGGCCTTGGGAATCGATGACACCCATCCCACCTTTCACGATCTGTTGAGGGGGTATGACAACAAGGTGTTTCAGGTGGACCGGGAGCTGTGGAAACTCTCCAAGACGGCCGAGGAATTGGGGGTTGCCGATGTCATACTGAACAACAGCGCGGGAGAGGCCCTGACCTCG
>JAWOIH010000176.1:0-28166 GCA_046484725.1 Candidatus Desulfacyla sp.
TGGAGTGCGCCTTTAAACGGTATACCCCAAAGAGGATCTTGTTCGACTATTACCAGCAGGTCAATGCATCTTTCGACTATAATCAGGTCTTCAGTTATGTTAGAAATTCCTTTCGGATCCATGAACTGGGCATGTCTAATGACATGAGCGCCCCTGAATCTATCAAGGACATACTGTGAGGCTCGCTTCCAAGCGCTGTGAATCACCCAGGTATCAGCCTCGGGCTTGTATTTTGATGCGTTGATGCCTGAGCTTAATGATTTTCAATAAACCGAGGCGGTTGATGTGTCCCCCGCTGATCCTTTGCAAAGGTATGAAGCCCCTATGAACCTTCTGAAAAGCGCTCAAGAATTTCGGTAAACTCTCTCTCACACGTTAGAAAGGCGTCCACCACCACCGGATCAAAGTGTTTTCCCCTCTCTCTCTCGATGATTGCCCTGGCCACATCATGTTTATAGGCATGCTTATAAATTCTCTTGCTGACGAGAGCGTCATAAACGTCGGCTAATGCCACGATACGTGCGGAAAGCGGAATTTCTTCTCCTTTTAGGCCATCAGGATATCCGGTCCCGTCAAATTTTTCGTGATGAGACCGCGCGATATCAGCGCTCATACGCAGATAATCTGCCTTCGGGTATTTCTCCAGAGCCTCGTGAAGGGTGTCAAATCCGATCTTGCTGTGCCGTTTCATAACCTCGAATTCCATATCATCGAGTCTTCCCGGCTTAAGCAGTATGTGGTCTGGGATACCTATCTTTCCAATGTCGTGAAGCGGGCTTGTCAGAAAGATATTATCCAGAAACAGGCCGTCTATTTCTTCGGGGGGATTATCCGTGTTAGAGATGGTTAGGGCCAACGTTTTAGAATAGTGCCGTATCCGTTCCAGGTGATGCCCAGTTTCCAAATCCCGTGACTCGACCAGCCTGGCCAGAGAGAAAATCACGATATCTCTGGTCTCAAAGCTCGATATTCTCTCTCCTGACCGTATCCTTACGGCCAGTTCTTCTTTAATAAAGGGCTTTGTGATGAAATCGTCCGCCCCTGCGTCCATACCCACGACTAGATCATTAACGTCCTCTCTCGAGGTTACCATGATTAAGTAGATATATTGACTCCCCTCCGCCTCTCGAATCTTCCTGCAAAGCTCCAGCCCGTCCATACGCGGCATCATCCAATCGGTTATCACCATTTTGGGCCTCTCACGCTTCCAGATTTCCCAACCCTCTATCCCGTCACTGGCAATAAGGGTCTCATAGCCCAACCTCCTGACGAGCAAGTCCATTTTCTTGCGGCTGACCAGCTCATCATCCACTATCAGTATCTTCATAAAAGATGCTCTCTCAGATCCTTTCGGCTATTTATTAGGATGCTCTCCAATTTCTCTAAATCAGCAAGCTCTGTTTCGAGCTTTTCAAGAATTTCGATTCCCCGCTCCAGATCGCCTGATTTGCCTATCTTTTCAAGCTCAAATGCGATTCTGGAAAGTTCGTCGGCCCTCAAATTGGCGGCGCCCCCCTTAATGGAGTGGGCCTCTCTCCTCACCCGTTCGGCGTCCTGACTCATCAGAGCCTGCCGGATGATCCTGATCTGTTCTCTGACATTTAGAACAAAACCCTTCAAGACCTCCATCAAAAGCGCTTTATCGCCCTCGAATTCATTCAACGCCTTCTCAAAATCCATTGGAGCGCCCTTTTTAAATGCCGGATGGCGGAGGGTTGTCGGAGGGTCGTCAGTGCGCTGAGGAGATATCGATTTATGGGGCATTTCTAAACCGCTTTGCGTGTTGCACTGGAGACTTGAGCTACGGGCTTCGCTGCCAGCAGCGGCACCGATCCATCTGTCCACCATAGCCAGAAAATGCTTTCGTGTCAACGGCTTGGTCAGATAATCATCCATGCCTGCTTCCAGGCATTCTTTTCTGTAGCCTTCCACGGCATGTCCTGTCATGGCAATAATGGGGACACTGTGGCTGGTTGATCGCCGATGGATGATTGACGATTGTTTTCCCGTGTTGCCGGAAGGGCGTTGTTGATGATCATCTGCCATACGATCAAGTGGCATCTGGCTGTTCCGGGCCTCAAGTTTTCTTATTTGGCGGGTCGCCTCATAGCCGTCCATAACAGGCATTTGGACATCCATCAGGACGAGATGGTATTGGCTTTGTTTAAACCGTTCCAAAGCTTCAAGGCCATTCTCCGCTAAATCCACATGGTAGCCGGCGGCCCTCAGGTGGCTCATGGCCACCTCCTGATTTGTGGGATAATCTTCCACCAGCAGTATCCTGGATGATTTTCTCAGGTCTTTTACGTTCCCCTCATCGACAACTTCTTCCGCCTCTCTTTTGATCCGGGCGGCCTCGTCGATCGGTTGTCTGGTGAACACGGCCGTAAACCAAAAACAGCTTCCCACTCCCTCCTCACTCTCTAAGCCGATGTCGCCGCCCATCATTTCAGCCAGTTGTTTGGATATGGTTATGCCAAGACCCGTTCCCCCATATTTTCTGGTCGTTGAACTGTCTGCCTGAGTAAAGCTTTCGAAGATGGTCTCCTTTTTGTCTTCGGGTATGCCGATGCCTGTGTCCGTGACCGAGAAACGCAGTTTAACACGCTTGTCGAGATCTTCAGCTACACTGATGTCGATCATTACCTCGCCTTTGTCGGTGAATTTGATGGCATTGGCCACAAGATTTGTCAAAATCTGCCTCAGCCTTCCAGGATCGCCGACGACCCCGGATGGGACTTCCGGGGCCAGAGAAGCCTTTATTTCAAGCCCTTTTTGCGTCGCCCGGTGTGAAAAGCTGTTCACCAGATAATCGACCATTTCCGACAGATCAATCGGGGTTTCCTCCAGTTCGAGCATTTCGGCCTCAATCTTTGAAAAATCGAGAATGTCATTGATAATCCCTAATAAAGCGTTCGATTCTGTGTGTAATGTCTCCAGAATTTTGCGTTGATTGCCATCCATCTTCGTTGCCATGGCTAATTCGGTCATACCGATAATGCCGTTCAAAGGGGTCCGTATCTCATGACTCATATTGGCCAAAAATCTGCTCTTTGCCCTGCTTGCAGCCTCTGCCGCCAATTTGGCCCGGCGCATCTCTTCCGCCTCCTTTTTCTCCGTTACGTCCCTTGCGATGCCACGGAATCCGATCGGCTTTCCTTCCTGGTCGTTCATCAAGTAGGCAGAGATCTCAAGAGCCCTTTTTTCCCCACCTTTTCTTACGATCTGGTAATCCATTATGGTAGCGGGCCTTCCGGTTCGGAAAATTCCATTAAATATCCCAAACATCATTGCTGCGGTATCAGCATCTGTGTACGACCTGTTGTTCATATTCCACAGCTCACCGTGAGCGTAACCGAGAATCCTGCAAACCGAGTCATTGAAAAATGTAAGATTTCCGGAAAGGTCGACCTCAAAATAGCCCTCTTCGATGCTTTCAAGTATGGTCCGGTACTTCTCTTCGCTCGCCTGAAGCTTTTGAAATGAGATGGCGTTGGCCATACTTACGGCCGCCTGAGAAGAAACGCTCATAAGGAGGTTCATATCGCTGGTGGTAAAGGTCCTTTTTGACCGGATATTGTCCACGATAATAACGCCTAAAGATTTATGTTCGTACAGGATAGGGACGCAGATGAATGACTGCGTACTCATTTGCCTGACAAATTCCCTGCTTTTTTCAGAAAGATCCTTCTCTATCTTGGAGATGTCATTTACCAGAAACGGCTTTTGTTTTTTAAACGCCTCCGCGGCCGGCCCCCGTGAACGGGGGTTGTCCAGATGAAACCCCGTAGCAGTCAACACCTCTTCCATTTCAGGCTCATATCCGTAACCTCCTCTGTAGACAAGTCGCGTTTCTTGCTTGTCCGGGGTCATGATCATGCCGCGATCGAAATCAAGACGCTTTTCCATTACACGAACAACCGTTCTGATAAGCTCATCAATATCCAGGACTGACGAGATGGCCTGCCCGATCTCCTGGATAAATATCGCATTGTTGTAGCGAATATTTGTCTCTTCCAGAAGGTCCTTGGCGGCATCGCCCTGGGTTTTTAGGGTATGGATCAGGTCCTTTTTTTCAATGTACTGGCAGCAAAGCGCAAACGACAGCGTTAAAAAGCCCGCAATCAGGACAACGAGGCCCCATGTTTTTAAATCAAGGAGAAAGAAAAGGGCGATACACGCGGTCATCCCAAGCAGGAAACCATAATTTCTGACCTGTTTCCATATATGTGCAGGGCTTCTCTCCCAGGTCACGACATAGTGACAATGGGTATGCCCTTTGTGAAAACAGGAAGGATGTTCCACTTTGGCGGGCTTTTTGTTCAAAAATTCCGCAATAGCTTCAAAGAAGCCAATCCGATTTTCACACTGGTAGGGCCTCTCATTCACACCCGGTTTAGGGGTGACGATGATTTCCACCTTGTTGGATCTGACCTTTTTTGCTTCGACATCCGCGCCGCGACTCAAAAGGGGGTACAGCTTCCCCATCAGCAAATAAATGGATGTCAGGTTCATCAGGCCCAGGGTATACTGTTTTGCGGCGCCAAGCCCTTCTGCGGACGCTGAGAACCGCCCAGCCTCGCGGGCGATGCTGAGATTGCCTGTTTCTGACAGCGCACTTTTATAAAAACGGTCTACCTGGCTTTGCGTGAACCAGTGGGCCCCATCCTGTATTTCAGATGCGGTCATCCCTGCCTGGGCCAAAAGGGGATCTATCGCTACGTCAGGATAGTGTCTCCGGAGATATTCGATGTAGGTCCTGATAATCCTGCTGTTGTATAGAGGATGGTTGTCCATGAGAGGGCCGTCTACCAATCCTTTATTCTGAATTTTCTTTTCATATATTGGACAAACTGATCGACAAAACGGGCATCATAGATCCACAATTGATAATGCTTTTCGAACGGGATATCCTTTGCCTGTGCATCGTCGGAAGGAAAAAACAACAGGGATACCTTTTCCATGTGGTGGTGTATAAGCAGTTGTCCAATGGCTGTTGAAAGGACGGCCCAGGACGCGTGTTCCGGATTTACAAGGAACACCTTAATGCCATTGAGCAATTCAGAAAGATTGAACCCGAAATCCGATTGATTGACGATCAGGACAGCCGCAAGTTCTCCCTGATATTCAAGCGAATATGCCTTCCATTTCCTCAAAAAGCCAAGGCGTCCGTATGTTTCCTCCAAAGATTTGTCACTGTGGCTTTTCTGAACCATGCCGAGGGCGTCCATAAGGTGCCCACCCGAACGCTTGCGATAAAAGAGATTCAGTTTCCACAGATTCATCTCCGAGCACTCGTTGAGACACCACCCATTCGGGAGCTTGGTTATCAGTGGGATGGCCGTATAGGGCAGATAGCAAAAAAGGTCCATCGAGCAGACCCCTACATTCTCCCGGGACCTGGCAAATCCACCGAATACCCTATCTGGGAATTTGTTTTCAGGACGAAAATAAACCATCATATAATCTATCATGGTGGAGGGAAGCCGATGCATGTCGTTCAGATAGAGCACGATCTGTTTCAACACTGCAAACCCGGCTCTTCTTCCTTCCAGGCTCCTTGCAGCATGATGATGAATCATCCAGGAACGCTCATAGGCCCTTACCATTGAAATATGAGCGAAAAGCCGCCCGTTTTTCTGGTAGACAAAGTGTCTGGCGATCTCCGGGTTATTGTTGTATAGCCTCTGGTAGGTTTGCTTGAATTTCTCCTTTTGAGACTGGATAAGGCCGTATTTCTTGGGATAAATAAAGCCTGTCTCAAAAAAGAACTCCCAGAGTGCATCCATGTCCACCTTGTTGGAAATACGGGAATAAGGGTCTATCGAATTGGCCAGGATATGGACCAGACGGGTGTAGGAATCGATATCCATGTCGAGAATGGCAAAGCCCGAACGAATGCCTTTATCCGCTTCCTCCAAGCGATATACAACCTGGGCGGAACATCCTATTCGTATGGCGCCGGCAAACTCAATGGTTAGCTCAGGGATGATCATCCCCTGTATGAGTAGACCTTCATCCAACTTTTCATATACGGCAAATCCTGAAGTTGAAATATCCGAAATATCGAATTCAACAACCTTCCCAAAAAACGGATGGGTGAAATTGACAACAGGTGTCGTAAAGATACTCTCTGCCGGATTTCTGGTCTGCCTTCTGTCAGACCGGTTGACCTGATCATCGCAAGGAGTCAGAACAACCTCTGTGAAGTATGGGCTTTCATGATGACGGAGACAGGAACATAGGCCGGAAAACAGGAGATGCCCGTCTCTTCTTAAATGCAACAGGGTCAGTATACCCTTGTGTGACCAGTCAAAGGCGCTGGAAGGGGTGCGGGGCATACCAATGCGGAATCCTTTGGTGCTGAAATCAAGCAATTCTCCCTTTATTAAGCGACCTCCCTTTATCACCTCGGCTTCTACGCCTGAGGAAAGATGCCTTTTTGTCTGTCGCTGATCGACAGCAAAACTTTCTTGAGGCAACTGGATGGAAAAATCATCTCTACCTACCCTGTGCAGGACAGCCGGAACAAATATCACCGATTGTCTATCATCCACAATAAGGTTGAGAAATTCATATTTCGTGAGATCAGTTCCCGTAAAGCTTTCATCTGTAAACTGGCAGGTCAGTTCGTTGCCAAAGCAAGGCTTCGGCCTGACTTTTAAAAGCATGCTCTCATTGTATTTGTGATGTCGCAGCTGTACATAGAGGCTCCCATCCATAAAATGAATGTGGTTGAGAATATTTGTCAGAGCTGTTTTATCAACCGGCTTGGCGGATCCAAGGGTGTGAGCCAAGTCTTCATGGCGGAACAACCGAAGTGCGGATGTGGATTCTTCTTCTGAATCAGCTTCAAGTGAATCTAAATTTTTCACAAGGGCCCTTTTCTCATCCAGTTCAACATACGTTGAAGGCCCCTGGTCATCACTCTTCCTCACAGGCATTTTTGCGGCTTTGCTGCTCTCCATTCTATCGCTCCCATCCGAGTGCCATATTTCAGTTGGGCCAATTTTTCATGACCCGGTAAAAGGCCCTAAAACGCCATTGAAGGCCAATGACCTCAATGGGTTATCCCGGGCGAGGAGGCACGTTCGACCTTGTAAATGGACCCTCAGTCATTAAAGAACCAAGGGTATTGGACGTGTCAAGCGGGGTACGTTTCAGCTGCAAGGATTGCGGGTAACAGTCTGGATACTGAAAAAGCGGCATAGCGATACCATCCCTTTTAAAAATTTAAATTGATTAATTCATATTTTAAAGGAACAATGGCAAAATAGTCAAGCTAAAACTGATGAGTTTCGGAAAAAGCCAAATCCAACATGTCGAGAATACTTATGGCTTTGTGGCCTGTCTTTCTCGATTCGAGATGCTCGAAAGACAACACCTGCAATATTTCGCAAAAGACAGGGTTAATCGACAAGACTTGCAAAAGCGCCATCTTGAGACACTCCCTCAAAAAGTGCTCCGGTATCTCCAGACTTAGGCCGTAAACCTATTTTTTTCTTGACACAAAGGCTCCAACATCTATAGTCTCTCTTTTTTAAAGTCAAGAATTGTTGTTGATTCAACACTAAATTGAGAGAAGGTCCATGGAATTCTGGCGGGTTCCGTTCGATTCGGAAGAAATTCAGATTACCACAGGTATTGTGTATATCCTGGAGGACCGGTGCAAGGGCTGTGGCTACTGCATTGAGTTCTGTCCCCGGAATGTCCTCGAATTTTCGACGAGGTTCAACACCAGGGGCTACCATCCCCCGGCCGTCAGGAAACCGGATGAGTGCGTGAACTGCCATTTCTGTGAAATCATCTGCCCGGAGTTTGCCATCTATTCGGTTGAAGCCCCCATGGATCCGTCTGCCCCGGAAGAAAGGGAGGCAGCATGAGACCGGCCGTCCTCACAGGCGAGCATTTCATGACCGGCGATGTGGCCTGTGCCGAGGGGGCACTGGCGGCAGGCTGCCGGTTTTTCGGCGGATACCCGATTACCCCTGCCACAGAAATCGCAGAGCATATCTCGGGAAGGCTCCCGGAGGTGGGGGGGACGTTTATCCAGATGGAAGACGAGATCGCAGCCATCGGTTCTGTGATCGGGGCCTCCTGTGCAGGCGTCAAGAGCATGACCGCCACCTCGGGCCCCGGCTTCAGCCTCATGATGGAAAATCTGGGCCTGGCCGTCTGTACGGAAACGCCCTGTGTCCTGGTCAATGTCCAGCGGGCCGGCCCCTCCACGGGTCTTCCCACCCAGGGGGCCCAGGGCGATATGATGCAGGCCCGGTGGGGGTCCCACGGCCATTATGAGATTATCGCGCTGGCCCCGTCCTCCCCCCAGGAGATCTTTTATCAGACCATCGACGCCTTCAATCTGAGCGAGACCTATCGGATCCCCGTCCTGATCATGACCGATGAGATGATCGGGCACCTGAGCGAGCGGGTGGTCATCCCGGATGCCAAGACCATCCAGACGGTCTCGAGGCCCCGTCCAAAAGGGAGAAAGGACCGATTCAACCCTTACGAACCGGGACCCAACGGCATCGCGCCCATGGCCGCTGCGGGCGAGGGGTATCATATCCATGTCACGGGACTCACCCATGACCAACGGGGCTATCCGGTGATGACCGTTGAGGCCCAGGAATGGATGATGGACCAACTCGTGGGAAAGATACGCCGACATCTCGACGACATCATCCGGACAGAGGCCTACCGGCTCGACGACGCAGATATCGTGATCGTCTCGTACGGGGTTTCCGCACGGACCGGTCTGGCGGCCGTGGACGAGGCGCGGGATCAGGGGATCCGGGCGGGCCTCCTCCGGCTGATCACGGTATGGCCCTTCCCCGAGGATCAAATACGGGAACTGGCCAAACGGGTCAAGGGGTTCGTTACCGTTGAACTCAACCTGGGCCAGATTCACCTGGAAGTGGAACGATGCGCGGCCGGAAAGGTCCCCTGCCGGCTGGTGGGCCACCCAGGGGGCACCATCATTCCCCCGGACGATGTCATACAGGCCCTGAAGGAGTACTTTTAGCGGGAATGAAGGATGAACGCGGAAGTCGGAACGCGGAACGCGGGATAAAAAGAGAATAGGCACGTTAGCTCACTTTAGGCGTCTTAGCTCACTCGGAACCCCATGAACCAGCCCAGAAAACAGGACAGACACCCCTTAGATGATCTCCTCCGGACCGACCGGATCCCCCATATCTGGTGTCCGGGGTGCGGCATCGGTACGGCCTTTTCCGCCTGCCTGACCGCCATGAAGAAAAGCGGCATCGACCTCGAGAAAACGGTCATGGTCTCGGGGATCGGCTGCTCGGGCAGGGGGGCCGGCTATGTGAATCTGGATTCCTATCACACCACCCACGGCAGGGCCATCCCCTTTGCCACCGGCATGAAGTTAGCCAATCCGGAACTCAACGTGGTGGTATTCAGCGGCGACGGAGACCTCTTCGCCATCGGCGGCAACCATTTTATCCATGGAGCCCGGCGAAATGTGGACCTCACGGTGGTGTGCGTCAACAATTTTAATTACGGCATGACAGGGGGCCAGGCGGCGGCCACCACGCCTTTGTTGGCCAGGACCACCACCACGCCGGTGGGCAATCCGGATGCCCCCTTTAATCTCCCCCTCCTGGCTTACGCATCCGGGGCCACCTATGTGGCCAGATGGACAATCCTCCATGCCCGCGACCTCATGGAATCGATTCAGGAGGCCATTTTAAACAGGGGGTTTTCCTTCATTGAGGTCCTTTCCCCTTGCCCGGTCAATTATGGCCGGAGAAACAAGGAAAAGCCGCTCGACACCCTGAAGATCTACCAGGAACGGACCATTATTCGGAATGACGCCCGACCGTGGGAACTGGATATCGATTTTGACAAGGGGATCATTCTGGGGAAATTCATTGAAACCGAGCGGCCCACCTGCACCGATAGATACGACACGATATGCCGACCCAAAGAGCTGTTGGAAGAAATGAGGGGTTCAAAGCAATGACGCAGGAGGAGAGGGGGGCCCGAAGGCAGGAGATTGTATTTACCGGGTTCGGCGGTCAGGGGATCGTGCTGGCAGGCCGCATCCTCGGCAAGGCCGCAGTCATCGGCGACCATCGTGAGAGCACCCTGGTCCAGGCCTACGGCCCGGAGGCCCGGGGCGGGGCGTGCAGCGCCCAGGTGATCATCGCCGATCAGGCCATCCACTACCCCTATGTGAGACGGCCGGATGTCCTGGTCTGTATGTCCCAGGCCGGATTTGATAAATTTATCGATCAGATGAAGGAGGGGGGAACCCTGCTGATAGACAAGGATCTGGTTCAGCCCAAAGGAGTTTCCGGGGATTTTTTTTCGATTCCTTCCTCGCGCATGGCAGAAGAGCTGGGAAGGATCATGATGGCCAACATCATCATGCTGGGGTTTTTTACCGCTGTCACGGGGGCGGTCTCTGTGGACGCGGCCCGCGATGCGGTAATGAAATCTGTGCCCAAAGGAACCGAGGAAATGAACGCGACCGCCTTCAATAAAGGCTGTGATTACGGACTGGCCGTGCTCAAGGGACGGGAAAAGAAGGCCAAAGGGAAGGCAGGAGCCTGACCATGACCCGCCCCAAAGACCGCCTTTACAGGGTAATTATCGTCGGCGCCACGCCCGCGGGGATCGCGGCTGCCAGCAAATTGGGCGAACTGGGCATCCCCGTCATCCTGGTGGACCCGGATCCTGATCTGGACTCGAAACTGGCCGACGACGCATGGCGATTGCCCTCCGGCCTCCCGTTCAATTTTGCATACCGTCCCGGCCTTATTCGGATCCTGAGCAATCCCGGCATCCGATCCGTCCTTCCGGCCCGGATCCTATCCCTCAAGCATACCCCCCAGGGTTTTCGGGCAAGGATCCAAACCTCCCCAACCTATATCGATCCGGAACGGTGCGTCCTGTGCGGCCGCTGTGTCGAGGTCTGTCCGGTCTCCCTTCCGGACGGGGGAAAACCCATACGCTTTTCCGGCCGACGGGCCCTTCCAGGCGGCCCGGTCATCGACAAGACCCGTCAGCCCCTCTGCCAGGCCAACTGTCCCCTGGGGGTCAATGCCCAGGCCTATATCGCCCTTACCCGCGTCGGACGGTTTCAGGAGGCCCTCGAAGTGGTTCGAAGGGACAATGTCCTCCCCGGAATCTGTGGAAGAATCTGCACCCACCCCTGCGAAGCGGCCTGCCGACGGGGCGAACTGGATGAACCCATTGCCATTCGGGATATTAAGCGTTTTGTGGCGGACTACGAGAAAAGCCACGCCAAGGCCTCATCGGTCGAGGCCGCCCCTGCACGAGATGAAAAGATCGCCGTCGTGGGTTCGGGGCCGGCCGGACTGGCCTCGGCCGCCGATCTGGCACGGTTCGGCTACCCGGTAACCGTGTTTGAAAGGGAGGCTGAGCTGGGCGGTCTTCTCCGTTACGGGATCGGTCCGCACCGTCTCCCGAGAGATGTTCTCGATGAGGATCTCGACTATATAAAAAGGTGCGGGGTCTCGTTTGCCCCCTCCCGCGATATTGACCTGTCCGGTTCCCTTGCCCGGCTCAGAGATGAATTTGACGCCGTGATCCTGACCGTGGGCTCCTGGAACGACAGGAAACTGGGGGCGCCGGGAGAAGACCTGGAAGGGGTCGAAGGGGGTCTGTCTCTGCTGAACCGGTTCTATCGCGAAGGCGTTTCAACCGGGCCTCAAGACATGGCACATCCGGCAGTCACAAAGGGAGAAGCGCTGGCCGTGATCGGCGACGGGAATGCCGCCTTTGATGCGGCCCGCACCCTGAGGCGGCTGGGCGCAGACGTTACCATCGTCTCCTGGTTTTCCGAAGATCGGATACCGGCCGACAGAGAAGAGGTCAAGCAGGCAAAGGAGGAGGGGATCCGCATCATCGATCAGACCCAGGTGACAGCCTTTGCCGGCCCCGATGGAAAGCTGACCCGTTTGACCTGCCGACCTACACAACCGGGTCCTCCGGATGCCAACGGGGTCCCATGGCCGGTCATGGTTCCCGGATCGAAGACGTTCGACCTCCCATTCTCCAGGGCCGTTGTGGCCATCGGACAGGCAGGTCCTTTTCCCGCCGGCGTCCTGTCCGGAAAAAATGCCGACCCTGGCCTCCAGACCACGTCTTACGGTTTCCTGAAGGTCGATAGCGCCGGACGGACCCATAGGGACGGCGTCTATGCGGCAGGCGATGGGGTGACAGGCCCCTCCAGCGTCGTCCAGGCCATGGCCTCCGGCAGGGCGGTCGCCCGTTCGGTGCATGCGGCCCTCAGTGGCGAAACCCTAGCCCTGAACGGGTCATCGCGACCTGAAGAGAAGGACTATCCGAAAATCCCCGAGGACATCCCTTCCCTTGCCCGGCCCACCATGCCGGAGAGACAGCCGTCTATCCGAAAGGACAACTTCTCGGAGGTCGCCCTCGGCCTCAGCGAGCCCCAGGTCCTGTTCGAGGCCGAACGGTGCCTCCAGTGCGGGATCTGTTCCGAGTGTCTCCTCTGCACCGAGGTCTGTGGGCCCCTGAACGCGATCCATCACCAGGAGCAGGCCGAAGAGACGATAGAGCACGCCGGTGTCGTGATTATCGCCGATCCCGATGTCCTGCCCGGCAGGATCAAGGGAGAAGACGTGCTCAGGGCCTATGGTCCCAAGGCCGCCAAGGCGGATGTGAACGCCATGCTCGTTCGCGGGTTTGCCGCCGCAGCCCAGGCACTGGTACTGCTGGGCGGGACATCCCAGCGGCCCAGAGGCCGGGGCGTCTCGTTCCTCCCCCCGGACCCCGAACTGTCCCCTGAGATCCGCATGGGGGTCTTTGTCTGCCGGTGTAATGACGCCTTCGGCTGGCTGGACGAGATGAATCGGTATGTGGAGTCCCTGACCCAAAGAGAGGGGATCGTCCACGCCGAGGTCATGCCGTCGGCATGCGTGTCAGAAGGAACGGCGGGCATTCTGCGGGCGATCCGCGAAAAAGGGCTGACCCGGGCGGTCCTTGCCTCCTGTGTCTGCTGCCCCCTCGATTTTGTATGCAGCGCCTGCACGGATCAGCGCGGTCGATTGAAGGACGCCCTGTTTCACGGCACAGGCGTGAGCCGCGCCATGGCCGAGACCTGCAACCTGAGGGGAGAGGCCCTCCGCTATCTCGTGCACGACCGGGACGCGGCCCTGAAGCGATTTATCGGGCTGATCGATCGCTCCATCGGGAGGGCCGCGACCCTTCGGCCCCTGCCGGCGCCGGTGAGGATATACAACTTCGCCACCGCGGTCATCGGCGAGTCCGAGGCGGCGGTCAGCAGCGCCCTGACCCTGGCATCCGCCGGTCTCGAGGTGTTTCTCTTCGGGACCCGGGAAAGACCCCTGTCAACCCGACTGGACCACCCGAACATCCACTGTTTCAAGGGATCCAGGGTCAGCGGCATGACCGGCAACCTGGGCGATTTCCAGGTCTTTGTAGAGACCGGGGGATTTTCTCAGGCCATGCAGGTGGGGGCCGTCATCTTGGGAGACAGGGCCAGAAGGTCGATCCCTTATATCCCCCAGGAAGGTCTTCCGAACCTTATCCTCCCATCCTCCCTGCAGAAGAACGGCGTTCCGGGGATACCCTTCTCCTCTCCGGGGGCCACCCCGATTGCAGGGCTCTTCAAGGCCTGCCCGTCAGGGATACCGGTGTCTCACCGCCGGTCCGGCGCCGCGGCCGCGGCCATGGCCGCGGCCATCATGCCCCGGGGGCCCAGACAGAGCAAGGGATTTACCGTGGTGGTGGACGCGGACCGTTGCCGGGGATGCGGCCGGTGCACCCGGGTATGCCCCTATCAGGCGGTGACGCTTCACAAAAACGGGGTGGGCGGATGGTTTGCAAGGGTGGACGAGGCCCTGTGCAAGGGTTGCGGCAACTGCATCTCCGTATGCCCCTCCAATGCCGCGGACAGTCCCTACAGGAATCAGGGCTATCTGGAGGAACTCCTCGGCGCGGTCCTTGTCAGCTCTGGAGATGGCAATGAAGGATGAATAGTGAAGAAGAGAAAATTGAAGATGAAAAGACTGAACCCCGGTTTTGACGCGGGATGAGTGGATGCTGGATACCGGATACTGGATGAAGATAATGCCGTCCGCCATGCGCTATGCGCTTCGCGCCTTGCGCCTAACGCCTTTAACCTTGTGCCTAACGCCTTGCGCCTATTACTATGACCGATTTTAATATCATCCTCTTCATGTGCAACTGGGGGCCCCATGCGGCCTATCAGACGCTTCAGGATACGGCCGCCCGGATCCCGGATGAGATCAAGATGGTCCGGATCCCCTGTGCCGGAAGGATCAGCAAGGCCCTCCTTCTCAGGTCCTTTGAAATGGGGGCCCACGGCGTGGCCCTGGCGGGGTGTCAACCCGGTTCCTGCAGGTATGGGACCGGATCATCCAATGCCCGGGACCATGTGGATGATGCCCGGGGGATCCTGGACCTGCTGGGCCTGGGAAAGGACCGCCTCCGCCTGGCCACCTTTCTCCCCGATGAACCGGAACGGCTGCTGTCGTTTCTCCAGGAATTCTCAGCGGAAATAAGGGAAATGGGCCCCAGCCCTATCGCCCCTGCCGGGGTAAAGCTATTGCCGGCCGAAGGAAACGACAGGATACAAGAGATTGTGGCGGCCCATGATGTATATGCCTGCCAGGACTGTGGGAAGTGCTCCTCCGCCTGCCCTCTGACCCTGGCAGGGAAACCCTTCTCGCCGAGGGGGATCGCCGGCGAGGTAATTGCCGGGCATATCGACGACCCCGTTGTTCAGAAGGATATCTGGTCGTGTCTCACCTGCGGACTCTGTTATGACCGGTGTCCGTCGGCCGTCAATTTTGCCGGGTTCATTCGCGATCTGCGCCATGAGCTGGCAACGCGAGGCTCCAACAACTACGCGGCCCACGGGGGATTTTTTCAATCCCTGATGCGCACCATGACGTCGGAAGAACTCCCGATCAGGCACTGGGACTGGCTCCCCCAAGACATTCGGACCCACCCGGACAGCAAGGTCCTCTTTTTCGGGGGATGCGCCCCCTATTTTGATATCTTTTTCAGGACCCATCTGGGGGTCAAGACCCGCGACACCCTGGTGGACAGCCTCCGACTCCTCAACTTCTTCGACATTTACCCGGCCCTTCTCATGGATGAGCGCTGCTGCGGTCACGACCTCCTCTGGTCCGGCGACCGGGAGAACTTTGTAAGGCTGGCGCAGTTGAATGTGCGCGCCCTTCGCGACAGGGGGGTTGAAGAAGTCATCACGGCCTGTCCCGAGTGTTATCACACCCTTGCCAGGGACTATTCTCAGCAGGGCGTCGATCCGGGGTTCAAGGTCACCCACATCTTTGACCTGATCGAAAAGGAGATCGACAAGGGTGCCGTGAGTTTTAAGGATCTGGACAGAAAACTGACCTTTCAGGATCCCTGCCGTCTGAGCCGGTTTGAAAATCGCCCGGATCTCCCGAGGAAACTGATCCAGAGGCTGAATCCTGCCTCTTTCGACGAGATGCCGGAACATGGCGCCAGCGCTATCTGTTGCGGCAACAGCGCCTGGATCGGATGCGATGCATTCAGCAAGGCCCTTCAGGTCAAGCGTCTTCGGCAGGCCCATGGTACAGGGAGCGATCTGTTGGTCACGGCCTGCCCCAAGTGTCAGATCCATCTCCGCTGCGCCATGGAGGACCCGTTCTTAGGCGACGAGCTTCAAATGGAGATGATGGACCTCACCAGCGTCCTGGCCAAGACCATCCAATGGGAGTAGGGGATCAGAACGGCGGCGCCGTGTCCGGGTTTCAGCCTTCAGAAAATACTCCCGCCGCGGCGGGGATACCCGAAACCCGATCCCGCGGTCCCGCAAGACTGAAACCTCCCACACGCGTGACCCTTCGTGAACGGTTATTCAGGAGGAATGAAAAGCAATGGAAGCGACTGCGCTGACGAAAAATCTGGACCTTGCGGCTGAAAACCCCCGCATCGGGGTCTATGTCTGCCACTGCGGGCTCAATATCGCCCAGACCGTGGACTGCCGGAAGGTGGCCGAGTCGGCCGCTCTCTTAAGCGATGTCATCGTCTCAAAAGATATCGGGTACGCCTGTTCAGAACCCGGCCAGCAGCAGATCAAGGACGACATTCGTGAATACGAACTGGACCGGGTGGTGGTGGCATCGTGTTCCCCGCGACTGCACGAACCCACCTTCAGACAGATGCTTCAGTCGGCCGGCGTCAATCCCTACCTCCTTGAGATGGCCAACCTGCGGGAGCAGTGCAGTTGGGTCCACATGAAGGACCCGGAGGGGGCCACGCAGAAGGCCCTGGACCTGGTCAAGATGGCCGTGTCGCGGATACGTCTCCTTTGCCCGCTTTATGAGGATACCCTTCCCCTTACCAAGAGGACCCTGGTCATCGGGGCGGGCGTGGCAGGGATCCAGACGGCCCTTGACCTGGCGGACAACGGTTATGATGTGGTCCTGGTGGAGAAGCGGCCCAGCATCGGCGGGGTCATGGCCCAGCTGGACAAGACCTTCCCCACCATGGACTGTTCCATCTGAATACTCGGACCCAAGATGACGGATGTCGGTCGACATCCCCGGATCACCCTCCACACCCTCAGCGAAGTGGTCGACGTCAAGGGCTCTGTGGGCAACTTCGACGTCAGGATCCTGAAGAAGGCCCGCTACGTGAAAGAAAAGGAATGCACCGCATGCGGGGAATGCGCCAAGGTCTGTCCCGTGGTCCGGCCTGACGAGTTCAACCTGGGCCTTTCGTCCCGACGGGCTATCTTTTCTCCCTTTCCCCAGGCCGTTCCCTCGGCCTATGTCATCAATGTCAGTGAGTGTCTGGGCAACAATCCGGTGGTCTGCGGCAAGTGCGTAGAGGCCTGCGACAAGGGGTGCATCGATTTTCACATGTCGGACGAGGAGATCGTGGAAAATGTGGGAACGGTTGTGGTGGCCACGGGACTCGAGGTCTATGACCCGACAGAGATGGATGAGTACGCCTATACGCGGTTCGAGAATGTCCTCACCAGCCTTGAATTCGAACGTCTCATCAATGCCGGCGGCCCGACCGGGGGAGAGGTCCTGCGGCCCACAGACGGGCGACGGCCCCGGTCCATCGGGTTCGTGCAGTGCGTGGGGTCCCGCTCCGCCAGAAAGGGCGGGCGCTACTGCTCCAATATCTGCTGTATGAACACCATAAAGAGCACCCTGATGCTCAAAGAGCACTATCCCGACATCGATATCAAGGTCTTTTACATCGACATTCGGGCCTTTGGAAAGGGGTTCGAAGACCTCTACACGCGGAGTCGGCGGTTGGGCGTGCACTACCTTCGCGGCCTTCCCGGAACCGTGGAGGAAGGACCGGACAAAGGCCTTGAGGTATCGGTGGAGAACACGGCCACCGGCAAGCTCGAAACCCATCGCCTGGATATGCTGGTCCTGGCCCTGGGGATCAAACCGGCCTCCAGCACCCAGCGGCTTCAGGAGATACTGGGGCTCCAGCTCACCCCGGACGGGTTCTTTTTGGAGGCCCATCCCAAGCTCCAGCCGGTGGATGCCGCGACCCGGGGGGTCTTCTATGCCGGGTGCGCGGAAAGCCCCAAGGACATCAAGGAGAGCGTGACCCAGGCATCGGCCGCTGCGGCACGGGCCATCCGCCTCATGCACAAAGGCGAGATCACCACTGAACCGATCACCTCCATGGTGGTGGCCGAGGCGTGCAAGTCGTGCGGCAAATGCGCAGAGGTCTGCCCCTACAACGCCATCAGCGTGGATGTCAAGCGGAAGACCCCGGCAGTGGTCAATACGGCCGCCTGCGCCGGGTGCGGGACCTGCGCGGCCGAGTGCCCGTTCGACGCCATTGTCATGAACCACTTCACCGACGGTCAGATCCTGAATCAGGTCCACGCCCTCCTGGAAGAAGATACCAAGGAAAAGGTCCTGGCCTTTGCCTGCAACTGGTGCTCCTATGCCGGGGCCGATTTTGCCGGGGTCTCCAGGCTCCAGTACCCCCCGAACGTGCGTCTCATCCGGACCATGTGCTCGGGAAGGGTCGATGAAAAGTTCGTCTGGGAGGGGTTTAAGATGGGGGCCCCCGTGATCCTGGTGAGCGGGTGCCATATCGGCGACTGCCACTATATCGACGCCAACCACTGGACCGAAAAGCGGGTCGCAAAGATACACAAGAAGATGGCCAAATTAGGGATCCGGCCCGAGCGGCTCCAACTGGAATGGATCAGCGCGGCCGAAGGGGTCCGCTTTGCCGAGGTCATGAAACGGATGGAGGCCCTTCGGGAAGAGGTATCCCTCGACGAGATCGCCGAAACCGTTCGCGTCCTGACGGATTGATTGATGATTGTTGATTGACGATTGACGATTAGTGAGACCGTCCGCAAACCCGGCTACCCCTTATGGCTAAACCTTTAATCCCGACAGGAGGGTCAGTCTGCCAACTCAACGACACAACTCATTGAAGACTCTATTAAGAAAACCGAGTCCATATTTTTTGCTTCTCTGGTGCCTTTCAATCAACAATCGACAATCATCCATCATCAATCCAATACATGCCCTCTGACGATCGCAAACCCCTGCTGAAAACCATCTTCAGCGGCCGCATGTTCGTGGCCCTGGTCATGGGCTTTTCCTGCGGGATGCCCCTCCTGTTGACCATCACCGTCCTGCAGGCGTGGATGCAAGAAGAGGGGGTGGACCTGACCGTTATCGGGTTGATGGCCCTGGTGGGCCTCCCCTATACGGTCAAATTCCTATGGGCCCCCTTTCTGGACCGATATACCCTCCCTTTCCTGGGTCGGAGACGGGGGTGGCTCCTCACGGCCCAGGTGGCCCTGGCCCTGGCCATCGCAGGCATGGCCCTGACCAATCCGGGCGCCGACCCCTGGATGGTGGCCGTGGCCGCATTTCTGGTCACCTTCTTCAGCGCCTCCCAGGATATCGTGGTGGACGCCTACCGGAGGGAAGACCTTTCGGACGAGGAATTGGGATTGGGCTCGTCTCTCTATGTGAACGGCTATAGGCTGGGCATGCTCCTGGCATCCGGGGGCGGGCTCATCCTGGCGGACCACATCCCCTTTACCTCGGTCTACCTCATCATGGCAGGCTGCATGCTGCCCGGGGTCCTGACCACCCTCATGGCCCCGGAGCCCCCGCTCCCGCCCGGGGTCCCCAGGAGTCTTCGGGAGGCGGTCATCAATCCCCTGACCGAGTATTTCAGCAGGGAAGGGGCACTCTGGATACTGGCCTTCATCCTCCTCTACAAGATCGGAGATACCATGGCCAGCGCCATGACGACCCCCTTTTATCTCGACATCGGATTCACCAAGACCGAGATCGGGGCGGTGGTCAAGCTCTTCGGTTTCTGGGCCACGGTGGTGGGGAGCCTGATCGGCGGGGTGATCATGCTGAGGCTCGGGATCAACCGGTCCCTCTGGATCTTCGGCGTGCTTCAGGCCGTATCCACGGCCGGGTTTGCCCTCCTGGCCCGCGCCGGGCACAGCGTCCCGATGCTTTCCGGGGTCATCGCCTTCGAGAACCTGAGCGGCGGCATGGGGACCGCGGCCTACGTGGCCTTCATGGCCAGCATCACCAACAAGCGCTTCACCGCCACCCAGTACGCCCTCTTAAGCAGTCTCATGGGCGTGCCGAGGGTCATCGCCTCGGCCCCCACCGGGTTTTTGGCCAAGCAGTTCGGCTGGGAGGGCTTCTTCATCGCCTGCACCCTCATCGCCGCCCCGGGCATGCTCCTCCTCCTCAAGTTCGCCCCCTGGCGCCCTGCCTCTCCCCGATCGGGTGATGATGATGGCTGAACCTGCAGATGAGCTGGGATCGGCCCGTGAGCCTTTCTGGCTTCTTTCTTCCGGCTTCTTTTTGCCTGCTCTTTCATCTTCATGAGAATACCACCTCATCATCAACCATGCGATGGGTGGTCGCAAAAAGAACCGGTTTCAATTCCCGCCCCGAGCCTCCCCACTCTTGGGAGCAGGATCAACCGATTCGCCGTTTTAGAGTTATTTACCGACCCAATTTCCGGTGTTGCAGATTCAGATGGAGATTCCATCGGCATCGCACAGCAGACTTGCCCAAGGGCCGCTCCCCCGTGCCTCAAAGCACGTGCATATTCTCACTATTGTTCCGTTGCAAGCCGATAGCGCCAGTATTCAGGGCGACGTTTGAGGTGCGCAATGGCCACAATTCGAATTCGATCATGTTCCTCGGCGAATATAACGCCGTATGGAAACCGTTCAGGAGCTTCCGTCGAATGTCATCACCCAGAAGAGGATACGCTCTGGGATTGTCACGTATCTGGATGACAGCCTCTTCAACGGCATCAAGGATGGTAACCTCTTTCTCAAAAAAAATATCAAAAAAAATGCATTTTTCTGAAAGAAAGCTCCTGGGTTGTGACCGTATTTGACTTGGGTTTGGGGTCTGCAAAAACACGATATCCGATAAACAATGAGATTACTGGCAGTTATATGATTTCCTGAAAAATGGCGTGTACCCACAGAATTCGGTGGTTTTCAGACGATTTTTTCTATTTCCAGGACCTGCTTGGGTGTGGTTATATTAAGTGATTTAAGCAGGTTAGTGGTTTCTGAGTCTATCTCGTTACGGTGTAGAAAACGATGAGAAGAATTCTCAAAATTTATGACCTGTAAGCGGTCCAGGGCATCCCGGATGTGGCGCCAGGGCTTGCCGCAGGCCAGCTCCGCCACCCGCTCGATCAGCAATGCCAACACGCATAGTCTGACATGCGTTTCAATACGACGGGGCACCCAGTGATACATGGGCATCATTTTAATCTGGGTCTTTTTCAGGGATCGAAAGCACCGCTCAATCACCATGAGGCCCTTGTACCCACAGGCGGCATCTTCCAGGCTAATGGTATCGTCGTTGGTCTCAATGACCCATTTGCCGTCGTATCTTGCGGCTTCTCTGATTTTGCCTCGATCGATTCGAAGGTGGTTGCCCTTGGTCACGGATAAATATCTTTTAAAGCGCTTTGATGCCAACAGCTCAATGGCCCACTGGGAAGAGGCTGATTTATCCGGGTGCCGATTGAGCTCGTGTTCAAGAAGCTCAATGATCTGCGCACGGTGTTTCGCCTGACGTTCAGCTTCTTTCGGGTTGTAACAGAGGATGTAACGGTTACGACGTTCACCATCACCGACAGTCACCTACTTGGCGTGGAGATTGTCTTTGAAGGTCGTATATGGACCTCTTTTGGACAGGACATCCTGTTTGATCTCGGACACGCTCGACATGCGGCAGGCTAACAGGTACTTGCCACAGGCCCTGGCAAGTTCTGCTCGATTCTTTTCTAAGTTCATGCCCGCATCCGCCACAAACAGGGCACGGCCTATGTTCCACCCTCTGAGGTCTGCTCAAAACCGTTCGACCGTATCAACATCAATGGTGTTGCCGGGAAATACCCACGATCGAACCGGAATGCCGTCGCGGGTCACGGCCAGAGCCACCACCACCTGCGGTTCCCAGGTGCCTTCTTTGCCACGGCCGAATCTGCGCAGATGGCTGTTTTCGCCGTCGTCCTCCTGATCGATGGGAAAAGAGGCCGTCGTGGTGTCATAAAAGATCAAATCCACTATCAGGTTCGACGCGTTCGCCAATCGGCGTAAGACATGCGCAACTTCAGAACGTTGTTTCGAAAATTATCAAATCTCAAACTGTTATGCAAGTACCTAACCGGAAATTACTGGCTTCGATTCGTAATAGGTTGCGTTTTTGTGGAGCGTTCGCCGGGACAGGCTATGGAAGATCAAGAAGAACCATTTCGAGAGCATAGGGGTTGGCCGAACGAAAAGCTCCACCCCCTCCCTTTGCCCCTCAAAACGTCATCCAGATCCACTTTATCCCCAATAGCCTGTCACACCGACAGACGCCAACCCCCCCCTCGTCCCTCTACTGAAGAGCGGGGTTTTGTATTTTTGTCCCCCGATAGATGGCAAAAAGGTGCACTCGGCGTATGAAGAATTCAATAAAGTCAACTACGTCCCGGAGGTACATCAGATGAATTTCAAGTCGATCCCTCCCAATTTTGTCTTTTTACCAATTTAAATCAATTGGTTATTTCATATTCAAAAAACTTTAACCGGACACCACTGGTCGGCAGTATATCAGAAAGCCCCCCCACTCCTCCTTAACAGGAGTTTGGCTTCAGCCTTGCGGATTCTTTCCTCCTGTTCATCCTTTCGTTGCCTGGCGCCGGTCACCTTAATTGCCAGGTCATTAAAGTCCGCCGGTTTCATTAGATAATCAAAAGCTCCCAGCTTCATCCCTTCAACAGCGGTTTCCGCGCTGCCGTGTCCCGTCAACATAATCACTTCCACCAGTGGAAATCTCCGTTTGATTTCCTTCAGGGTTTCCATGCCGTCCATGCCGGGCATTCGAATATCCAGAATGACCACATCAATAGCGCTCTTTGCGAGGGCTTCCAGACATTCCCTGCCGCTGAAGGCTTCAAAAACCTTTTCACCCGCTTCTCGCAATCTAAGTGCCAGCATCTCCACAAAATCTTTTTCATCATCCACTAAGAGGATTCTCGTTGGTATCTTGATCATGGTTGTTCTCTCCTTTCGAGGATTGTAAACAATGTGACCTCCGACAGGCACTGCAAGTCCGTATTGCCACACAAGTCGAGGAAGAAAAGGGCTCTAATGTTTTCTTGGCATCCCAGCCTCCTCACATGCAGGAAGACGAACACAAAACCGGGTTCCCCGCCCCAGCTTGCTTTCCACGCTGATTTCTCCACCGAGCTTTTCAATAATGCTGCGGGATACAAAAAGCCCGAGCCCTGTGCCCTTTCCAGTGGGTTTGGTGCTGAAAAAAGGTTCAAAAATCCTGATCAGGTTCTCTTTGGGAATACCCTCTCCGGTGTCCTGGATCGTCAATTCAACCCCACTGTCAACTCGCTTCAGATCCACGGTGACGCTTCCCCCCGAACCCGTTGCGTGAACTGCATTGGTCAGGAGATTGAGCAAAACCTGCCTCAATTTATACGGGTCGCTCCAGATAACGCTGTTCGTTGAATCCACCCTGTTATGGACTTGTACATTCTTGCAGGCAGCCTCGTTTTTTATGAGACTGACGGCCTCACCGATCAGCTCTTCCAGGTGTATTTCCGCTAATACGGATTCTGTCTGTTTGACGGATCCCAGAAGCTCGTGTGTGATCCTTCTCGCCCTTTCCACCCCCATTTCAATTTTCTCAAGGGCCTTCTGGAAATCCTCTTTACGAGGGATTTGCGACATTTCCTCCTTTTGAAGGATCGATTTCATCCACCCCGCACTCTCTTTGATGATGGCCAGCGGATTATTCACTTCATGGGCTACCCCGGCAGCCAGTGTCCCAAGGGATGCCAGTCGTTCTGTGGCAATCATCTGCTGTTCCATTTTTGCACGGAATTCAGCCTCTTTTGCCTTTTCATCTTCCCTGAGAATCTTTTCATGGGCCTGGTGGATCTTGCCCAGCAGGTGCTCCAGTTCGATCGGCTTTGTGAGATAATCGAATGCTCCCGTCTTTATGCCGTCCACGCCGTCCTGGGTTGTAGCATGGCCGGTAAGCATGATCACCTCCACTCCCGGATATTTCTTCTTGATTTGATGAAGGGTCTCTATGCCCCCCATTCCGGGCATTTTGACATCCAGAATGACCACATCCACAGGCTTTTCCTGCAAGATGACAAGGGATTCTTCCCCGCTTTCGGCCTGCTCCACCTGCATCCCCCTCTTTATCAGGCGCTTTGCAATGGTGGTCCGAAAATCGTTTTCGTCGTCGACGAGAAGAATCCGCGTGTCTTTCATTTGTTGTCCATTCCCCCGAGGATTCAGACCTCTTCAAATTGTTCATTTGGTGAGTTGTTGAGTTGGAAAATAAACATGTAAAATCAGCATATTGGGCATTTAACTCTACACAGATGTTCAAAATTTTGGGATAAAAGACGCTAATTCGCTTACTAATAAAGGCTTAACCACTCAACTATTTAACCACTCAACGAGGTCTGGGATTACACCAGCCCCAGGACTTTCCACCAGCTCGCGGCAACCAGGATCAGAATGGCCAGGAGAATCGGAGTGGCCACAAGGCCCACCTTTGTCAGATCCGACGCCTTGAAATACCTGTAGCTATAGGCAATGGCATTGGGAGGGCAACCGATGACCAGGAGCATGGCAAAAGAGGTGGCAGTACCCAGGCAAAGGGCCAGGACTGTAGGATCCACACCCTCCAGTGTGGCCATGGGAATGACGATGGGCAGTATCAATGCGGCAGCGGCTACATTGGCCATGGCATTCGTCACAAGGGCTCCAAAAACTCCGACTCCCACAAAGAGCAGAAGCCATCCTCCTCCCTGAACCAGCGGGAAGAAAACGTGGGCAAAATAACCGGCAGCCCCGGAATAGCCCATGGCCAGGCCCAGGGAAATGCCGCCCCCGAAAATGAAAAGCGCCGTCCCCCACTCGAGGTTTTTGTGCACGTCTTCCCACTCAAGAACCCTGAAAAGCACCAGGGCAGCCACTCCAAGCATACCCGTGACACTGTAATCCATTCCGTGAACTCCTTTGGTGAGCCAGGCGAGAAAGGCCAGACCAATAATAATCAGGGTCCTTTTCTCGAGACTGGTCCAGGGACCGATCTCTACATCAAAATCGGGCAGTTTGAATTTTGGATCGGGTCGGAAAACAAAGTAAACAATGAGCACCGCCACTGGAACGGTTAGAAGGGCCGCCGGCATACAGTACTTGATCCAGTCGAAAAAAGTGATCTCTATGCCGGTAAACTCGTAAAGGAACGCCGCCGAGACCATGCATCTTCCGCCGCCTATGAGGGTTCCCATGCCGCCGCAAGAGCACGCGAACGGCAGCGAAAGCATCATGAATTTCGCCGTGTTGGTGTGGGGTTCGATGCCCACCGCCCGCATAAGCGGAATCATGGTGATGATGCCGATGGCGCAGGCCGCCGCATCGTGCATGAAGGAAGAGGAAATGCCCAGTCCCATGGAGATGATAAAAGTGAACTTGACCACGCTGTTGCCGGCCTTTTTCACGATAAAATAGCCCAGCCTCTTTGTCAGGCCCGCCTTATCCAGGGAAATGGCAAAGATTAGACAGCACATGATGAAAATGACCACCGGATGCATGTAGGGGGCCCAGGCTTCCTTCACGTCCGCAACTCCCATGAGGACGAGGAATACGCCGATCAGAATGGCAGTGATCTCAAGAGGGATCGGCTCAATGATGAAGAGGAAAACGAGTACCACAAGAACGGCAAGAAATCGCATGGCTTTGGGAGAGAGGCCGTTCACATAACTGACGTCAAGACCTTCCACACCCAGACCTTTAGTTTTTTCCTTCAAAAAAGCTACTGTAGACTCCTTAGCACCTGGAGCTTTCGCCTCGACCACATAGCTTTTGTCTTTTTCCTCTGAAACGAGCTTGAAATTCTGCTCTATCAGCGGCATCAACCGCTGTTCTAAGTCCCCTGTTATTCTAAACTTGTTCCCTTCAGGTCTTGGCAGAATCAAGACAATAGTCCCCAACAAAAAAGCCAGGCCAAGCTGAAATCCCTTAGATTTAAAGATCATCGTTCCCTCCCGAGCTTTTGCTGCATGGATAGTTGTTTATGTTTTGCCGCCACTTTCTATCAAAACCGAATATGCGTCATAAGCCGAATGATCGATAAGGAAAGGCGTAACAGTAAAAGGCCCTATCTCGAAACTCTGCCCAGACTCGTAATTCCAACCTTGTGCTGGAATTGGCCAGTTGCCCGGAAGGAAAGGAACTGCCGCTTCAAGTTTTCGACGAGCAGCGACGCACATGCCGACCGGAATTTTCTGCGAGATGTGGGCGAGTAACCCGAAATGGTCAAGGTGAGGGTGGGAGATCAGGATACCCAAAAGAGATGGATCGCTCCCATCCAATCCAAAAATCGAGGGGACATATTGCCCGTGGTTCTCTTCAGCATCCAATGGTAGGCCAAAATCAATGAGCAGTCGTTGCCCTCCACTTTCAACCTCGACGCAACTACCGCCTATTTGCTTGCTGCCACGATGGATGCATGCGCCCATGACGTTTCCATTTGTTCCCGATCTTATCCGTGCCAAAATGCAATATGTTTACCGGAAAACCTGATATGAGCAGGATGCAGATACATCCAGAATATGCAAGTCAGCTATGAGGCGATTACAAGGTCAGTTTACCACAGGGTCTAGCAGTCTGTCGGCCTTAGAGTCCTAATTTGGGGTTGACGCTGGACTCGTCTCTCTGTGTCTGGCCGTTTCAGCGATTGGGTTGTCACACCCAAAAGCTCTTAGCCCCGGCTATTGGCCTATGGCGCTTGATTGAGGCCATAATCTTTCCCGTATTATCGCCTAATATTTTTTGCTCTTTGATATTATGGTGAACTTAAGGCATACATCCTCTTGATGTTGTACGCAATGCAGACCAGATCCCATTCTCCTGCAACCCGATCGAGGCCCCGCAGAAGGAACTGACGGAAGCCCATGGCTGCCTTGATGATGCCGAAAACCGGTTCGACCGTGCATTTTCTCTTAGCATATACCGCCTTACCCGCAAGTGTTTTCAACCGGTGTTTCATCTCTGTTACCGGATCCGCGGGGCCAGTCAGGGGATCGGGCTCAGTGAACCTGTTTTGGAGCAGCTCATTGTGCCGTTGCCTCTCGGCGGCAATGTAGGGGACCATATGATTGCTCTCGCATTCCTCTACATTGTCAGTGCTGAAGTAACCGGCATCGGCCAACAGCTTGTCAACCGTGCCAAGCTTGTCCGGAAGGGAGGAAAGGTTTTCCACAGCAGGGGTGACCTCCAGTTTGTCGTTGCTTTGCTGGGTAATGTGGTTCTCCACAATAAGCATGGTCTCGACGTCCACTGCCGCCTGGCCGTTGTAGGCTTGCTCGAAGCCCCCTCCCTGCGAGGGCATGATCCGTGAGTCCCTGTCGGTGAGGTTGACCTGGTCTTTGTTTTTGGGTCCCGGTTCAGGGGGTATGGGCGAACGGCCTTTGGGTTTCTTCCCGGTCTCTTTCTCTTTAGCTTCGCGCGCGGCAAGCTTTTCCTCATACGCTTGCTGCTCTTTGGCGAAACGTTCGGCCGCACGCTGCTCTATCAGGGTCTTGGCTGCGGTAATGGCTTCGAGCCGCGATTCCCGACGCGCCAGTTCCTCGGGGATGTTCATGCCTTCGGGCAGATCTTCTTTGTCGGCTTGCTTCGCTTTGCGCAGCAGTTCTTTGATTTCGTCCTTCAGCTGCTTTTCCAACTTGTGGGCATAGCCCCAACTCAAGGCATGATGTTTCGAGGCATTGGCTTTGATCTTGGTGCCGTCCAGGCTCACGCTGCCCAGTTTCAAGACCCCCATTTCATGGGCAATCAGCAGAATCTGAACGAACAATGCCTTCAGTTCTTTGAGAAATCGCTTGCGGAAAGAAGCGATGGTGTCATGATCCGGGTGTGTGTTCACAGCAATATACCTGAAGGCAACAGAATCGTAGGTCGCCCGTTCAATCTTTCTGCTGGAAAACACCCCTGTTGCGTAGGCATAAAAAAGCAACGCTACCATCATGCTCGGAGGATACGCATCCGAACCTCTTCCCGCATAGCCGTTTTTTATTGTGGACAGGTCGAGTCGGCTGACGATGTCTACCACAAACCGGGCGAGGTGATTTTCAGGCACCCAGTCATCCACGGATGGCGGCATGAGAAAAAGTGTATCTCGATCACAATCTTTAAACCGTGGCTCCATAGTAATTTAGACCCCTTACGAATTTCGATGATGTTTGATTTAACATATTGACTTTATTCTTAAATTATATCGAACCGCAAAGGGAAAAGCAAGGAAAAAATCACCCCGATGTCATTTTTTTAGGCCGTTTCTCCATCCACCGGTAATGACTCAGCCGGACTCGCGCCAGAGCCGCCCGCGCAAGTCCGACAGGCTGCTAGATCTCTATTTTAGTCAATTTGGCGGTTGTCGTATCTTTCCTCATGATGCCGTCTTTTATTCCGTTCAAATGGAGGAAGGCCCAATTGGGCTGCCTCTCACCCTGCGCAATACCCTCATGACAGCAAGAGACAATTTTGTTGCCGGTTATAGTGCTGCCCTCCCCTAACC
>JAWOIH010000247.1:0-46549 GCA_046484725.1 Candidatus Desulfacyla sp.
ACCGGTCGGTGATGTAACGGTCGGCCAGTTCGGCCGCCGCCCGCAAGGCGGGCCGGGTGAAGCGCACGTTGTGGTGCGCCTCGAAACGGAAGACGATCAGCTCTTCTCCCCCACGGTCTTAGAGGATGTGGCCTTTGGCCCCCTCAACCTGGGAAAGGCGCCCAAAGAGGCGCGAAGGGTGGCCATGGAGACCCTGGAGAGGCTCAACCTGAGGGGCTTTGAGAATCGCATCACTCACAAGCTCTCGGGAGGGGAAAAGAAACTCGTTTCCCTTGCAACCGTACTGGTCATGCAGCCGAAGACCCTCCTTTTGGACGAACCCATCACCGGCCTGGATGAAGAGGCCCGGGTGAGAATCGCCTCTCTATTGAATTATCTTGACATCAGCACCGTCATTGTATCCCACGAATACGATTTCCTGGCCGGGACCACCCGGAAAATCTACAGCATGAAGGGAGGCCGGATCGAGTACGATGAAGATGCGGGCGCCCTGCACGCCCATCTGCACAGACATCCAGCTGAGGGTCATTCCCATCGCTATACCTAATGCGGCCTGCCGGCCGCAATCAAAATATTTCACACAAAGCGACAGACGCAAAGGAGTCTCTTTGAAAAGGGTTGAAGGTTTTAAAAGACAGATGTATCCTTGTATCTGTGTGAAATAGGCGAAACGTCCCGGACTCTTGAGTGGAACAGTATCGGCGAGTGCCCACGGCCGGTGCGTGGCCAGGCTGGAAATCGGAAATGCGATACGATTGAAAGCAGGTGTCAGGGCGTGTGACCGGAAGGCTTACAGTTTGAAAAGATTGTCGACGTCAGACGGCCTTTTTCATACGCCCTGAATTGGAGAATATCCATTTTTGATCGTGATCCAGGTAGGTTGCCCATACAAAGCGTGAGTGTGGGTTTTTGGCATTCAAGTTGCACCTTTTTAACCGGAAAGCCGCTTTTCTGTTTTTCCGAGCCTTGAGAAGGGTGTTCATGATGACAATTGTCTCAGGGGATCGCGCTCAGGGCCGGCGGGGCGATATCAGGGGACAGGGTTCACGAAAGGAGGGTGTTATGAGAGTTCAAATAAAGAATATTTTGTGCACCACAGACTTTTCCGATTTTTCCAATTACGCCATCCCGTATGCCATTCGACTGGCCAAGGAATTCAACGCAAAGCTCTATGTCTGCCATGTGGTCGATATCACCCCGGTCGCCGCATATGACGGGGCCGTGGTACAGTGGGTGGATCAGCAGAAGGCGGTCACGGAATACGCCCAGGAGCAACTTAATCAAATGATAGGGGAGTTATCGCTGGATGTGGAATCGCTTGTCGTCGAGGGCCATCCGGTGGACGACATTACCCGTATTGCCGGTGAAAAACAGATCGATCTTGCCATCGCCGCAACCCATGGACGGTCCGGGTTGAAACGGGTGGTCCTCGGGTCTGTGACCGAGCGGCTTATCCAGACCCTTCCCTGCCCGTTGATGTCGATTCGAAGCCCTGAAAAAGAGATCAGAATTCCTTCCGACCAGGAGATCCGAATGAACAGGATCCTCGTGGGATGCGACTTTTCGGCAGACTCTCTCCTGGCGGTTGAATATGCGCTCAGCCTAGCCCAGGAATTTCAATCCGAACTTCACCTGGCCCACGTCATCGAACCGCCCATCTACAAACACCTGTTCAAGCAAGACACAAAACCCTCAGAAGACCTTCGGGAGCGTATGCGAGAACCCCTGGACGGCATGCTTAACAAGATGATCCCTGAAGAGGCCGGGCACTGGTGCCGGCATACGACGGTCCTGCTGGCTGGCCAGCCGCACGAGGAGCTGACCCGGTACGCATTGGTCAACGATGTGGACTTGATTGTCCTGGGGATCAGGGGGCACGGTCTGGTTGAGACGTTGTTGGTGGGGTCGACCACGGACCGGGTGATTCGTCAGGCCCAATGCCCGGTGCTTTCGGTGCGTGCCATGCCGGGGCGCGATTGAAACGATGGCACTCAGATGATTTATGATTGTTGATTGAATAACGGATCGAAAACAAAAGGATGGGCGCCTGGAATCCCAAGGATTCTTATAGAATGATGAAAGACATTACAGGCGTTCAACGTTTTCCAGGCCTGCGTATGCACATGTCCCGGATTTTTCAGACGCATGGCTGCAACGGGGAAGTTTGAACCCCTGAACGAATACGGATCGTTAAAGGAGTGAGAATTATGGAAAACATGAAAGTGCGTGATCTTATGGTTCAGGCAGAGAAATTTCCAAGCATATCTGACAGCGCCACCATTTACGAGGCGCTTGTGGCCCTGGAGAGTGCCCAGAAAAAATTTCTGTCCGGAGAATCCGAGCAAAGGATCCTCCTGGTTAAGGACGGTAAGGGAAAGGTGACGGGCAAGCTTTCTCCCATCGATCTCCTTCGAGGGCTGGAAACGAACTACCTCAGGATGGACACTCAGAAGATCCTCAGCCGCTTTGGGCTCGACTATATCTGGAAGTCCATGCAGGAAGATTATAATCTTTGGGGAAATCCATTCGAGGATCTGTGTCGCAAGGCCGCAGGCCTTCGAATAAAGAGTTTTATCACGGCCCCGCCCGAAGGACAGTGCGTCGGTGTGGATGACACCCTGGTCAAATGCTTTCACCGGTTTGTGATGAATCGTCACGACGCGCTTTTCGTTCTTGAGAAAGATGAAATTGTGGGGCTGTTGAGGTTTTCAGATATATACAGAAGGGCCTCCCGGATTATGAAGGAGTGTGCTATTGAAACGCCTTTGCCGTAAAGTTGGCCGGGAATCAGGGCCGTCGGCTGGTTTCTTTGATGCCCGGATCGATGAATTTTTTGGGAACGAGCGTAACTCTTTGAAAATCCCCTAACGGGCTCTTGTCCACGATCAAGGGACATCCATAGGCCTCTTCCAGGGTCTGGAAGGTCAGGACCTCGGATGGTGCACCGAGGCTCAGTATCCGCCCTTCTTTAAGGAGCATCAACCGGTTTCCATACAGGGCTGCCAGATTGATGTCGTGGGAAACCATCAGGACGGTCACCTTCTTTTCGTGTCTCAGCCTTTCCATCAGGTCCATGACCCTGACCTGGTGTGCGAGATCAAGGGATGCAGTGGGTTCGTCCAGGAGAATGATCTCCGGGTCCTGGCAGATGGCCCTGGCTATCATGACCCTCTGACGTTCGCCCCCGCTCAACTGATCCAGTTTTCGACGGGCCAGGGATGCGACGCCGGTAAATTCCATGGCCCGGTGTGCAATGGAAAGATCCTCTTCGTGTTCGACTCCCAGTATCCCCAGGTGGGGGGACCGGCCCATCAGGACCACCTCGGTCACCGTGAAGGGAAAATCGACCGGGGCTGTCTGAGGCACCAGGGCAATGGATCGTGCCAGGGATTTCCGGGAGTAGGCATGGACCGGGGCGCCTAAGATCTCCAGACCGCCCGTCCGGGGCCGTAGAATCCCTGAAATGCATTTCAAAAGCGTGGTCTTTCCAGATCCGTTGGGTCCGATGATAATAAAAAAATCGCCCTGATGGACGGAAAAGGAGAGGTCCTCGAGCACGCGGAGGTCCCCGTAGGAATAGCCCAGTTGTCTCGTATGGATGGCGTCTTTCATCGTCCGGATTTTTTCAACAGGATGATAAACAGCGGCACACCGATCATGGCGGTGATCACGCCTGCAGGCATCTCCCCCTGGTCGGGCAGGGTCCTGGCGAGAAGATCGCACAGGACCATATACGTTCCCCCGCCCAATATGGAGGCGGGAACGAGGATCCTGTGATCCGGGCCAAAGGCGAGCCTGAGGACGTGCGGCATCACAAGCCCTACAAATCCGATCGGACCGCAATTCGCGACCGTCAGACTGACCATAAACGAGGTCGCCACGAGAAGGGTGACGGTCGCCGCCTTGATGTTGAGCCCCATGGTCTGGGCCAGTTCTCTCCCCATGAGCAGGAGATTCATGGCGTTTGACAGGCAGAAAAGGAGGACAAAGCCCGGGATCAGGACCCCGGCGAGTATGCCGACCTGGTGGAGATCCGCGGTGGAAAGATCTCCCATGAGCCAGAAGATAATGTTGTGGAGCCGGGAATCCTGCGTAACGGACATCAGGAACATGATCAGGGCCGCACAGAAGGCGTTGACCATCACGCCGAAGAGAAGGAGGGTGTCCTTTTTCAGCATGGCCTGTCCCGAAGACATGACGAAGAGGAGGAGGAGGGTACCCATGCTGCCTGCGAAGGCGGTTGCGCTGACTCCGGGGAAGCGGGAAAATCCTGCGAGGATCCCGATGATGGCGCCGATCCCCGACCCGCTTGAAATCCCAAGGATATAGGGTTCGGCCAGGGGGTTCCGGAGGAGGGCCTGAAAGACCAGTCCCCCCAGGGAAAGGGTGCCGCCCACCAGGATGGCCAGAAGGACGCGGGGAAACCGTATCTGCCAGATGATGGTATGGCGCATGGCGTCCGTATCCTTCCCGTCAAACAGGGTCGCCAGGCCTTGGCCGATGCCGCTCCCGGTGGATCCGATGGAGATCCCCAAGAATAGGGCCGCAATCAGAAAAAAAAGCAGCAACAGGGATACCATGGAAAGGCGTCTCAGGAGAAGCGGCCTTTTCAGATCCGTTCGTACGGATATAGCCCCTTTGGGCTCAGATTCTTGACTCACTTCTCTCCTTCAAAAAGCCCGGGGTGGATCAGCCGTGCAAGAATTTCAAGGGCGTCAACGAGCCGCGGACTGGGCCGGTCAAAAAGATTGGAGTCCACCATCAGGATGCGATGGTTTCGAACGGCGGGGATGGAGGACCACCTGCTCCACTCCCTCTTGACCGCCTCAAATCTGCCCCCCCGCGCCATGGAGGTGATGATGAGCACGTCCGGCGCGAGGGCCAGGACCTGTTCGCGGCTGAATCGCGGATACGGGGTGGGACCTTTAGCAAGATTTATTCCGCCTGCGATCTCTATCAGTTCGTTGATAAGGGTCGATTCGCCCACGGAGACAATTGGGGAAATCTCGATCTGAAAGAAGACCCCCGGCCTGCTGGAGGCCTTTGCGACCATTGATTTGACACGGCTGATACGGGTATGCATCTGTTGGATAATGGCGTCGGCCTTCGGACCGGCGTTAAGGACGCCCCCCATTCGGCGAATGGTTATCATGACCCCTTCCAGATTCTTCGGGTCCACCACATAGACGGGTATGCCCAGGGCGCTCAGTCGGGCCACCACATCCCTGGGGTTGCCGTCCTTGGTGGCAAAACAGAGATCAGGCCTCAAGGCCACGATTTTTTCCAGGTCCAGGCGGATATAGGATCCCACAGAGGGTAATCGGGTCGCCTCGGGAGGAAAGTCGCTGAACCGGCTGACTCCCTTTAAACGATCTTCCCTGCCCAGCGCAAATATGATCTCGGTGATGCTCGGGGCAAAGGAAACGACGCGCCTTGGATCATCCGGAACGGTTACTGGCCGGCCTGCTTCATCTGTCTCCGTTTTAGCGGCCGATGTTCCTGAGAAAAGGAGGCTGCAAGCGGTTATCAAAAGCATAAGATAGCGGATCTGTTTCATTGCCATCACACCTGATAATAAATGGGTCTTGGGAGGGACGACCGGAGATCATCAGACGGGTGTTAACCTGTCATGCTCGGATACAGGCCGCCCCGTAGGAAAAAATTGACCTTGTTGACACATCAAGAGCATTCAACACCTGCGATGATCACTTGAACGTCCAATCCCGCCTGGCGGCGACTATCGAATGTGGAAAGGGCAAGCCTTAACCATGAACCTCTGAACCCCGGAACCTTTAAACCTGTGAACCGTTACGGGCAAGCTTATCCTTTTAGAGGACGTTTTTCAAATAGTTTTAAATCGTTAGGGACCGGATTTCCGGGAATTCCATGGCCTCGGGAGGGCCGGGGGTCATGGAATCCGCCATGCCGTCACTTTTTGCTTGCATTTCATTACGTTATTGTTTATAAAGACAAAATTTTCCAATCCGGCCGCCTGATATCACTGAGCGGGGGCTTGAGAGAACGCATCCGGTTGTATTGGGACCCGGCAGAGATGTGCGCTGGGAGGGGGCTTTAGAGGGAGATAGCCCCGGCCCGGTCGTGCCGGAGAAGAGATCCTGAATCATCAAGACGATAACCTCTGAATCTGTTTCTTATCACACAAGATACCCAAGTGCGTTGATTCGTTAAGTGAAGATTTTATGAGGCATCTTGAGAAGTGGTTGTGTACTTCGGATGCCTTGTTTTCTTTGATGGACATTCTATGATGAAGACGTTTTCGATCCATTTGAAGGATAAGCCCCCGGAGCAGGTGGAGGCGGAATCCCTGTCAGTGCGGGAGGCCTTTGAGCATCTGAAGGTGGGCGGGCTGGATAGGGTGGTGGCCGCAAAAGTGAACGGGGAGTTGCAGGACCTGTCTTCGACTCTGGAAGACGGGGCCGAGTTGGCGCCTGTCTATCTGCAGTCCGATGAGGGCGTGGAAATCCTCCGGCACAGCACCTCCCATGTCATGGCAATGGCCGTCAAGGAGTTGTTCCCGGGGGTAAAGGTCACCATCGGACCGGCCATCGAAAACGGATTCTATTATGATTTTGATTATGAACGTCCGTTCAGGGAGGATGATCTGCCTGTCATTGAAGAAAAGATGAATGAGATCATCCGGGCGGACCTTCCCTTTGCCAGAAAAGAGATGGGGAGCCAGGATGCGATCGGTTTCTTCAAGGATCAGGACGAGGATTACAAGATCGAATTGATTCGGGATCTGGGCGTGGACCATGTCTCCCTCTATACCCAGGGGAGCTTTACGGACCTGTGCCGGGGGCCGCATATCCCGTCCACAGGGATGATCCAGGCCTTTCGTCTGACCCGGGTCGCCGGGGCCTACTGGCGGGGCGATGAAAACCGGCCCATGCTGAGTCGGATTTACGGAGTGGCCTTCCCCGACCCAAAGAGCCTGAAAAAGCACCTCCACTGGCTCGAAGAGGCCAAGAAAAGAAATCACGTCAAACTGGGACCGCAGCTCGAGCTCTTCAGCACCTATGAAGAGATCGGGTCCGGAATGATTGTCTGGCATCCCAAGGGCGCCATGTTGCGGCACATCCTCGAGGAATTTGAGATACGGGAACATCTGAGGAGGGGATACGAGTTGGCGAGAGGTCCGGAGATCCTGAAGACGGAGCTGTGGAAAAAATCAGGCCACTTCGAGAACTACCGGGAGAACATGTATTTTACCGAGATCGATAAGCAGTCCTACGGCATCAAGCCGATGAACTGTCTGTCTCACATGCTCATTTACGCATCCAAGTTAAGGAGCTACCGGGATCTTCCCAAACGATACTTTGAGTTGGGTACGGTGCATCGGCATGAGCGTTCCGGTGTCTTAAACGGCTTGTTCCGGGTCCGGGAGTTTACCCAGGATGACGCCCACATCATCTGCACGCCGGATCAGCTCAACGCCGAGATAAAGGGCGTGCTCAATTTTGTCAAAGAGGTCATGGGCATCTTTGAGTTTGCGTATGACCTGGAGATCAGTACGCGCCCTGAAAAATCGATCGGGTCGGATGCGGACTGGGAACTCGCCACACAGGCCCTTATCAAGGCCATGGAAGATGAGCATCTGGAATATGAGATCAATGAAGGAGACGGGGCCTTCTATGGTCCCAAGATCGACGTCAAGCTGAAAGACGCACTGGGGCGGAAATGGCAGTGTGCGACCATCCAGTGTGATTTTACGCTTCCCGAAAAGTTTGATCTCACGTATATTGGGAAGGACGGCGAGAAGCACCGGCCTGTGATGCTTCACCGGGTGATTTTGGGCGCCATTGAGAGATTTATCGGGGTGTTGATCGAACATTATGCGGGTGCATTTCCCACGTGGCTGGCGCCGGTGCAGGCGGTCATCCTTACGGTAACGGACAGAAATATTCCCCATGCCGAGAAGGTGTATCAGACACTGAGAGATGCGGATATCCGGGTGGAGGCCGATTTCAGAAACGAGAAATTAGGCCACAAGGTGAGAGAGGCGCAACTGAATAAGGTCCCCTATATGCTGATTATCGGGGACACTGAATGCGATCATGACGGGGTAACCCCGCGGCAGAGGAACGGTCAGAATCTTTCGCTGATGAATGCGAAGGCATTTATTGACCTAATTAGAGGAGAATCCGAACAAAGGAGGTAATGACCATAGTAAAAAAATCTGATGACGTCAGGATCAATGAACGGATCCGTTCGAGGGAGGTGCGATTGATCTCTGCTGACGGGGATCAATTGGGCATCGTATCCTTGCGTGATGCCTTGGAAGCGGCCAAGAATGAGGGATTTGACCTGGTTGAGGTCGCTCCCAATTCGGACCCACCGGTCTGTCGGGTTATGGACTACGGGAAGTTCAGATACCAGACAAGCAAGAAGGTCCAGGAGGCTCGAAAGAAGAGCCGAGGCGGCCAGATGAAGGAGATCAAACTCCGCCCCCACACAGAGGATCACGACCTCGCATTCAAGGTCAAGAACCTCAAGAAGTTCCTTGAGAAGAAGAATCGGGTGAAGGTCACTGTTTTTTTCAGGGGGAGAGAGATGGCCTACATGAATGCCGGCGAAGACATACTGAAGCGGGTCGCTGAAGAGGTCTCGGAAGACGGCGCCATAGAACAGCCGCCCACCAGAGAGGCGAGAAACAGAATGACAATGGTCATTATCCCGAAATAAAAAAGACAGCGAGGTGAGACCTTTCGAATGGGTCCGGTTCCTGCCGACGCGCGAAATTTTGTCGGCATAGGGGAATGTGATATGGGCCGGGTTTCACTTATGCAGATGGAGGTGTAAGATGCCCAAGATGAAGACAAACCGTGGGGCCGCCAAGCGGTTTAAGGCCACCGGTTCGGGTAAGGTCGCAAGAAATAAGGCGTTTTCAAGCCATATTCTCACGAAAAAGAGTTCAAAACGGAAACGCAATCTCAGAAAATCGAGTCTCGTGGATGCCACCAACATGAGAAACGTGGCCAGGTTGATGCCGTATCTATGAGACATTCAGGGATTGGGGAATCCAGGAATTGGAATTTGGTTTCTGTGCGTTTTGTGCTTTTTTAGAATATTCATTGATGAACTTGAAATATGACGGTTGGCCCAGCGGGCCGAGATCGTGAATATTGAACCGATGCATTGCATCGGCAGTCAACGTGTAGGGGATGTCCGAAACGGGATACCGCAATTTGCAGCCGTGTCCATTCATCAGTGCATCCGGCACCGGACAACCGTAACCTGCATCGTGAAGTGAAGGCTCAGGTGTGTTATGAGACAACGTTTCGCTAATACCATATAAGAGGTTTAACCATGCCAAGGGTAAAAAGGGGCTTTAAGGCCCGGAGAAGAAGAAATAAGATTTTGAAGGCTGCGAAAGGCTACCAGGGAGGGCACAGTAAACAGCTCAGGACGGCCGCGACGACGGTCATGAGAGCCGGCGTTTACGCCTACCGGGATCGGAGGACGCGCAAACGGGATTTCCGCAGTCTCTGGATTGTCAGGATCAATGCCGCTGCCAGGGAGCATGGGCTCTCCTACAGCCGGTTTATCGGGGGCCTTCAGAGGGCGGGTATCCTTTTGGACCGGAAGGCGATCGCGGATATGGCGGTCCATGATCCTGCGGCCTTTTCCCGGTTAGTGAGCATGGCCCAGTAGCCCGCCTCACATCTCCGACAGACCATCCGATGAAAGAGCAACTCCTTGAACTGGAAGCATGCGCCCTGAAGGAACTTGAGGCGATTACGGATCTGCCGGCGCTCGAGCAATTCCGGATCAAATATTTAGGTAAAAAGGGTCAGCTTACGTCGTTCATGAAGGGCGTCGGCGGCCTGGCGCCCGAAGAACGTCCCGAGATCGGGAGGCTGGCCAACATTACCAAAAAGAATATCTCAGCGCGCTTCCAGGAGGTGAAGGAGGTTCTCGATTCCGGGAAGGGAAGCGGAACCGTTCTTATCGACCTGACCCTTCCGGGAAGGGAGCCTCTTCGCGGACACCCTCACCCCATCACGTCCGTCATACAAGAGGTCTGCCGCATCTTTTCGAGAATGGGGTTCAGGGTGGTGAAAGGACCCAATGTAGAGCTGGATTATTACAATTTTGAGGCCCTCAACATACCCAAAGACCATCCTGCCCGGGATATGCAGGATACCTTTTACATCTCCGACACCATCGTCCTCAGGACCCACACCTCGCCCATGCAGGTCCGCGTCATGGAATCTCACCAGCCGCCGGTCAGCATCATTGCCCCCGGCAAGGTCTATCGGCGCGATTCAGACGTGACCCATACCCCCATGTTCCATCAGGTGGAAGGCCTCCTGGTGGACAAAGGGGTGACCTTCGGGGATTTGAAGGGAACCCTTACCAGCTTTGTCCACCAGATGTTCGGCAGCGATACCCACCTTCGTTTCAGACCCAGCTTTTTCCCCTTTACAGAGCCGAGCGCCGAGGTGGACATCCGCTGCGTCATGTGCAAAGGCGCCGGGTGCAGGACCTGTTCCCACACCGGGTGGCTGGAGATATTGGGATCCGGGATGGTGGACCCCGAGGTGTATCGGTTCGTGGATTACGACCCGGATCTCTACTCCGGTTTTGCATTCGGGATGGGGATCGAGCGCATTGCCATGCTCAAATACGGGATCGATGACATTCAGCTCTTTTTCAAAAACGATATGCGGTTTTTGAGACAATTTTAGAGGGATTCAGGAATTGAGGGATTCAGGAATTGTGGGATTGGGGAATTCGCGATTCCCGGATTGCGTAGCGACATATGAAGGTAAGCCTGAACTGGATAAGAGAATACGTGGATATCGAGATCGCGCCCGATGATCTGGGCCATCTCCTGACCATGACCGGCCTGGAAGTGGAAGGGATGGCGCCGATCGGTCAATCCCTCGATGATGTCATTGTGGGGCGGATCGTATGTGTGAAGCCCCATCCCCGTTCGGAACGTCTCTCCATCTGCACCGTGGATGTTGGCCGGGAAAGGGTCGATGTGGTCTGCGGCGCATCCAATGTGGTCGAAGGGGCCTTGGCGCCCTTGATTCTCCCCGGCGGCAGACTCCCGGACGGCACGTTGATAGAGGAAACCCGGATCCGGGAGGCGGTGTCAACAGGGATGCTCCTGGCCGAAGATGAAATGGGGCTCACGGACGACCATGCCGGGATTATGATCCTGAGTCCGGACCTGGTCCCCGGCGCCCGGTTTTCCCCGGCCCTCCGGTTTCCTGACTGGGCCTTCGATATCGCCGTCACGCCCAACCGGCCGGATTGCGCCAATGTCCTGGGCATCGCCAGGGAGATTGCGGCGGCTACCGGAAAGCCCCTCAAGATGCCTGACGTCCGGATGGATGCGCACGGTCCCTCCATTGAAGGACTCACCAGCGTGACGATCCTGGACCCTGACGGGTGTCCCCGATACGCAGCAGGCATGATTCAGGGCGTCAAACCGGGGCCATCCCCCTTCTGGATGAGATACCGGCTGCATCAGTCCGAGGTCCGGAGCATCAGCAACCTGGTGGATGTGACCAATTACGTGATGCTGGAGATGGGACAGCCGCTCCATGCCTTTGACTATGATCGTCTGAAAGAGAACCGGATCGTGGTCCGGCGGGCCGAAGAGGGGGAGGCCTTTACGACCCTGGACGGCCAGACCCGCACCATGAATCGTGAGAACCTCATGATCTGCGATGGAGAGCGGGCCGTGGCCCTGGCCGGGATTATGGGGGGGCTCAATTCCGAGATCTATGCGAATACGGAAAATGTCCTGATAGAGAGCGCCTTTTTTGATCCCGTCACCATTCGAAGGGGGTCCAAGCGCCTGGGCCTCTCCACAGAGGCCTCCTATCGGTTTGAAAGAGGGGCCGATATCGGGGGCGTCGGATCCGCCCTGGGGCGGGCCCTCTCGCTGATGGGCCGATTGTCCGGAGGCGCCATCGCGAAAGGCATCGTGGACAATTACCCCAGGCCCTGGAATCCACCCCTTATTCAGGTTCGGGCAGACCATGTCAACCGCATTCTGGGCACCTCCCTGTCACGGGCGGCCATGAAAGTCCATTTCGAAGCGCTCGGCATGGAGGTCCGCGAGGCGGCTCTAAATGAACTGGCCGTCCAGCCGCCGTCATTCCGGGTGGATGTCACCCGGGAAGTGGACCTCATAGAAGAGGTGGCCAGATGCCACGGCTTCGACCGGATACCTCTCACCTATCCCAGCATAAGGCCTTCAGAGGAGGGGGATTCCCCGGAACTCTCTCTTCAGGATCAGATACGGTCGATCATGGCGGGCCTCGGTTTTTCCGAAATCATCACCTACAGCTTTATCGCCCCTGAATCCGCGGATATCCTCGGCGCAGAAAAGGAGAGCCCTCTGAGGTCCTTTGTCCCCCTCTTGAACCCGCTGACCGTGGACCAGTCGGTCTTGCGGACATCACTTATCCCGGGGCTCATGGGTGCGGTCAAGACCAACAGGGTCCATGACCAGAAAGGCCTGAGACTCTTCGAGTGGGGAAAGACATTTGTTCGGAACAACGGGGATTCACTCCCCTCGGAGATGATCTTTATAGCGGGGGCAATGATCGGACCCTACCAGGAGAAATCGTGGTACCAGGATGAGAGAAACTGCGATTATTACGATGTGAAGGGGGCGGTGGAGGCCGTCTTGAAGGGGATCGGTCTCGATGAGGTTCGTTTCCAAGGGGAGCCCGGCGCGCCGGGATACGACAGGGAGGTCTTCGCAGGGATCTATGGTTCAGACAGGCGCATCGGGCAGTTGGGGAAGGTCGGTTCGAATGTGATGGCGGCGTACGATCTAAAAGATCAAGATGCCTATCTCTTCGAGCTGGATGTCCGGCCGATCCTGATGCTGTGTCTCCGCACCAGAAAGTTTCGACCTTTTCCCAGGTTTCCTGCTGTCTTGAGAGACCTTGCGATTTTGGTGGACCGACGGGTAGAGAGCGCCAGGCTTGTCGAAATCATTCGAAAGGAGGGGGGCGACCTGCTGGAGTCGGTTCGCATATTCGATCTTTACGAGGGAGAGAAGATCGATCCTTCGGAGAAGTCCATAGCGTTCAGGATATCGTACAGATCTGCGCACGAGACCCTTGAGGGCGAACGGATCAACCGTTTGCACGGGGCGATTATCGAAAAGATCAAAGAAGAAACCGGAGGCAGACTGAGGGAGGGCTGAAAAATGGTCCAGATTCCTGATGATAAGCGATACTTTCGTATCGGGGAGGCCAGCCGTATCGTGGGCGTGGAACCCTATGTATTAAGATACTGGGAAAACGAATTCCCCCAATTGAGACCCCGGAGGGCCGATTCCAGGCAGAGGACCTACCAGAGAAAAGACCTGGAGACCCTTCTTGAGATCAAGAGACTCCTCTATGAGGAACGAATGACCCTTGAGGGCGCAAAGTTACGCCTGAAAAAGGAAAAGGACGAGCCGCCAACCGTGGGGCACCCGTTTTTCAAAGAGATAAAGGGAGAACTGCACAAGATACTGGAGGCGCTCAGATAGGTTCGTGCCGGTTCTTGCCGAAGTTGGTTCTCCGCATCCTGTTATTCATTTATCTTGTCACGAAGAACGCCGGATGTCTTGAATACAACAACCCGCCTTGCCCTTAGTTGGAGATCTTCAGTGGTTTGAGGATTTCGTCCCCGCCGTGCGGATTTTTCTTTGACGACAAGTTTGCCGAAACCGCTGATCAGGAGGTTTTCCCCCTTCTCCAAGGTCCCCTTAATTAGTTCAAGGAGTCCTTCCGCTACCGTCCGGGATTGGCTTTTGCTGAGTCCGACCTGATGATAAATCGTGTCAATGATCTTTTCTTTGGTCAGGGCCACCTTATGATCCTCCTCATTTGTACCGCAGGGTGAAAACCACCTAAGTCTCAAATTTTTAGAGAGAAATATACTCCTGCTGACAGATGTGTCAAGCATTTTTTCGCTTCAGAAACTTTTCTTTCAATTTGTTGTTGACGAATTCCGGTACGAGACCGCTCACATCTCCGCCAAAGCTTGCCGCTTCTTTGATGATGGTGGAACTGATGTAAAACCATTTATAGTCGGTCATCAGAAATACGGACTGGACATCGCGGTTCAATTTCCGGTTCATGAGCGCCATCTGGAACTCATACTCAAAATCTGAAAGGGCCCGAAGCCCTCTGAGGATGATATTTGATTTCTTATGGATCACATAATCAACCAATAATCCGTCAAAGGTCTCCACCTCAATATTCGGGTTCCCTTTCAAGGCCTCCTGGATCATCCCTATCCTTTCGTCGATGGAAAAAAGGGGCTCTTTTTTGGGGTTGTTCAAGATCGCGATGATCAGGCGGTCAAATATGTCGAGACCCCGTGATACAATACTTAAATGCCCGTTTGTGATGGGGTCAAAAAAGCCGGGGTAGATGGCGGTTTTGCTACATATTTCCATTCCTCATTCAACTCCTGTTGAGTGGTTAGATGCAAGTGTCAACGTGGCCGAGGCTGAGGCCTGAATTCCCGAATCTTTCAATTTCTCAATCCCTCAATCCCCTAATTCTTGAGTTCCTGAATTTCTCAATCTCTGAATCCATAAATGGTGATCTTTGTATCCCCATGGACCCGGGCACGAACCCTTGAAAGCCCTGAGATAGAAAATGGCAGGTCTGCCGTCTTGCCTGTTTCAATAACGATCTGTGCCGTGGTTGAAAGTCCTTCCCCTGCCAGGATCTCCGCAACCAACGTCGGTGCGATATCTTTGGAATAAGGTGGATCCAGGAAGACAAGATCAAATTTTTTTCTCAAGAAGGCGTGGGTCAAGGGAATTCCTCTCGTGAGGTCTGTCATCAGGATCCTGCTCGAACGCCGGTGGCCACATCGCTCAATATTCTTCTTTATCAGTTCAATGGCTTCATTTGAGTTATCGATAAAAACTGCATATACGGCACCCCTGCTCAAGGCCTCCAGACCGAGGCTCCCCGTACCCGAAAAGAGGTCCAGAACGTGATACCCCGATAGATCCTGGCCCAAAATATTGAAAACCGCCTCGCGAACGCGATCAGCGGTCGGCCGTATGAGGCGACCCTTCGGACCTAAGAGAATCCTGCCCCTTGACCGGCCGCCGGTGATCCGCATCCTACTCCTTTTCAATCAGAGCCGTCTCTGGCGGAAGGGGATCCACTATGCTTCCATGTCTCCCTAAGAGACCCCTGCGCGCTCCCACGGTAGAATGAATATTCAGAATAGGCAAAGCCTAACCGCACAGGCCGCGAATCTTTGGCCTTGATGCTATGGCAGATACCCGATAACGGTCACACCCGCTTTGACCTTCTGACGGACCTGAACAGTGATTTTACTGTCGCCGGGAAGATACACTTCCAAGCGGGAACCAAACCTGATAAGTCCGAACCGCTGTCCCCGGGTTACATGATCTCCCGTTTCGATCCAGCACGCGATTCGTCTTGCAATAAGACCCGCAATCTGCACAAAGGCAATCCTTTCAGCATGCGCGGTTTTCAGTGTGATCACGTTGTTTTCGTTTTCTTTTGAGGCCTTGTCCAGGTTTGCGGAAAGGAATTTTCCGGGGTGATAGGCGATTTTTTCGATGATTCCGCCAATGGGGACCCGGTTGACATGTACATTGAAGATCGACATGAAGATGCTCACCTTGACCGCGTTGCGGCCGACGGGGGTGTCCTCCCCGCCGAGATGGATCACCTCCAGAATCGTGCCGTCAGCAGGCGTGAGGACGGCCTTCTCATCACCAGGGTCGTGTCTCCGTTCAGGGTCCCTGAAAAAGAAGATGATGAAAAGAGCAACGACCCCAAGGGACATCGAGACATAAGGGTGGCCGAGACAGGCAAGGAGGATGGTCAGTCCGCTGCTGACAACAATAAAGGGGACCCCTTCCTTAGCCACCGGCCATGTATTGTTAATCCGTGAATCGTTCAATTTATAACTTGAGGCCCTTTCTTTCTTGCCCATGCTTCGTCGTTTCAGGAGGATGCGCGTGCGCTTTCTCAGAAAAGCGAATCCACGGCGGACAGTTCGAGACTCTATATCTCATTGAACGCCTCTTTGTCAATCCCCATCGTCCAAAAACCAATGCCCAGATAAAGCAGGCAGTCGGCAATGGACAGCAACGACCGAATGACCGCCCCCGAAGGAGATCGGAGGAACGATGGGAAGAAAATCATCCATCAGCAAGAAAGTGTGGAGTGGAGTTAAAAGTCTAAATCCGTCACGCCAAGGCGTGATTTCTCCTTAACTTGAGGCACTTCAAACGCGTGACGTCCAACCTGGAAGGGTTCGTATATCCGGGGGGCGGAGATAGACCGGATTGAGGGTAGAGGGATCATCCAGGTCATCCTGAAGGAATCTCTCAAGCGCCAGTGATCCCACGGCCGATGCCCTCAGACACCAGCAGTGAAGCGGCGCCAGGAGGGCTCGCTCTCCCAGGAGATTCTTTAGCCGTGTCCCCTGGACCGGGTAATCGTTTCCCACAAACAGGGAGGGCTCCTGGAACAGGAGAGGGGCATCGTCGAACCGGACCCAGGTATCCTCGCCGACCCTCTTGAGACCCTTTCCATGTTCCCAGATAAACCGGGCAGTAAAGACCTCCCCTTTCCTCGAATAGAGAATGGGGACGACGGGAAGTCCCGCACAGGGGGCCTGAACCGCCATGGCCTCAAGGGTCGATATGCCGACAATGGGGACCCGTAGGGCATGGCACAGCCCTTTTGAAAGAGAGAGCCCTATCCTTAAACCGGTAAAGCTGCCCGGACCGGTTGCCACTGAAATGCATTTTACCTCACGGATCTCCCGTTCTGAGGAATTAAGTAGGAAGTCAAGGGCCGGCATCAGGTTCCTGAAATGCCCCTTTCCCTCAGACATCAGGTGCTCTGCCACGAGGCCCCCGCTTTCAGAGAGAAGGGCAAGGGAGAATTGGACGGTAGAGGTGTTGATGGCCAGGATCATATGAGGGTGACACGATGCGAGTTAGGCGTTACGCGTAAAAACTGCGAGTTACAGGTTGAGCGCCGGAAAATAGAGGTCATGGGTCACCCTGTGTTTATATTTTCCAATCAACAATCGTCAATGACACGGCCTATCCCATGAGCCGTTTGATGTCGTTATAAACGACGAACACCATCAGCAGCACCAGGAGAAAGATCCCCATTTTCTGGAGAAGCTCACGTTTCTTGATATGGAGCGGCCTTCCGATGATCAGCTCTATGAGGAGCAGGACAATGAACCCGCCATCCAGGACCGGTACCGGAAGGAGATTCAAGATGCCCAGGTTGATGGAGATAACGGCCGTGAAAGGGATCAGATGAATCCAGTTTTCCTGGGCCAGTTGGCCGGTCATCTGACCAATCAGGATAGGGCCCCCAACCGTCTCCATCGGAATGACTCTCTGGATAAGTTTTACAACGGTCAGACAGGTCAACTCAATGATTTCCCACGTCTTTCGGAACCCTTCCCCGATGGCGGCCCCGGGTCCGAGGTCCACCTTTTCAAATGTACCGGCCGCGACGATCCCGATCAGGGGCGACCGGATCTCCTCACCAAAGATGTTTTGGGTGACCGAGACTTCCGGTGCCACTGTGAGCGTAACAACCCCGGCCTCTCTCTTTACCGTCACATCAATGGGTTGTCCCCTGTTTCCCTGTATGATTTCCTTGATCTGGGGCCAGTTCGCCGTTTCCTGACCGTCCACGGATACGATGATATCCCCCTTCAACAAACCTGCCTTGCTGGCCGGCGAGTCTTCCCTTACCTGCCCGATTTCCGGGGTCATGACATGGACCCCTGCCACCATATAGAAACCGCAGAAGATGAAGAGGGCCAGAAGCAGGTTGAATATGGGGCCTGCGGCCACGATGCCGATCCGTTTGGCCACATGTTTGTTGCTGAAGGATTTTTTCTCATCTTCAGGTGCGAGGGGTTCCTCCTCTTCATCGGCGTTTTCTCCCAACATCTTCACATAGCCGCCCAAGGGGAGGGCGGAGATGAGATACTCCGTTTCTCCCACCTGTTTCCCCACCAGTTTCGGGCCGAAACCCAAGGAGAATTTAAGGACCTTTACACCGAAATACTTGGCGGCCAGAAAATGACCCAACTCGTGGAAAAATATCAAGACGCCAAGGACCACGAGAAAAGGGAGGATGTAGTATAGAAAAAAATGTATGGATTGGTCTAAGTGCATGGGAGTTCTCCAGTCTTAACCTACTTTATTCCGCTTGAGGCGGTACTTGACGGATTAACGGCTCAGCTGTCTCCTGGCCGTGTCTCTTGCCCACCGGTCCGCTGCCAGCACCGCTTCAATGGTTTCGACGGGAGAATGGGTGTGGGCGTCCATGGTCTTTTCTATCAAATCCGGTATGTCCAGGAAACCGATCATGCCCCTCAGGAAGGCGTCAACGGCAATTTCATTGGCCCCGTTTAAGACGGCAGGCATGCTTCCCCCGGTTGTCGCTGCCTTCAAGGCCAGTTCCAGACATCTGAATCGTTTCATATCCGGTTTTCTGAAACTGAGATCCCCGATCTTTTCCAGATCCAGCGGCGGAAGATCATTGCCGAGATGTCGCGGATAGGAGAGGGCATAAGAGATCGGAAGGGTCATGTCAGGTATGCCCATCTGGCTGATGATAGCGCCGTCTCGGTATTCCACCATGGAGTGGACGATGCTCTGGGGGTGTATCAGGATATCGATCTGATCCATTTCCAGATCGAACAACCATCTGGCCTCGATGACCTCGAGACCCTTATTCATCAGGGTCGCCGAATCGATGGTGATCTTGGGACCCATCTCCCAGTTGGGGTGCTTGAGGGCCTGGGCGGCTGTAACCTGGCGCATCTCCTTTAGGGAAAGGTCCTTGAACGGTCCTCCCGAGGCGGTCAGGATCACCCGTTTCAGATCTTCCCTCGGGTGCCCTTGAAGGGATTGAAGGATTGCACTGTGTTCACTGTCGATGGGCAGGATGGTTACGCCCCTCTTTCGCGCCTCGTCCATTACCAGGGGGCCGGCCATGACCATGGTTTCCTTGTTGGCAAGGGCGATATTCTTTCCGGCCTTGATGGCCTCATAGGTAGGTAACAGGCCCGCTGCACCGGTCATGGCGGAGACGACGGTATCCACCCCTTCAAGGGTTGCCAGGCGCACGAATCCCTCGACGCCGGAGAAGATCTTAGGGGTATTCCCCGCAGGCAGGCGGGAGCGTACCCGGGCCGCGACGGATTCGTCCAATAGAGCCACGGCTGCGGGCCGGAAGATCTTTATCTGGTCTAAGAGGAGGTCCCCGTTCCTTCCGGCTGAAAGGGCCACGATTTTGTATTCCTCGGGGTGGGTTCTGGCTACCTTAAGGGCGGAGACGCCGATGGACCCGGTGGCGCCTAACAGGGCGATCTTCTTCATGCCGATGCTCCAGTCAAAATGAATCGTGAATAATGGGGGCCTGTACTCATTTTCACCTATGGCGACCCAAGGTCAAGACAAAGATAGATATAAAGAACGGGGACGGCAAAGAGAAGGCCGTCTATTCTATCGAGTATGCCCCCATGACCGGGGAGAAGATGCCCTGAGTCCTTTACGCCATGGCTTCGCTTCAACATCGACTCGCACAAATCGCCGATCTGGCCTGCTATGGACAGGATCGCCACAAGGATCAGCACTTTCAGGCCCGGGGGGGAGGGCCCGAAGAGACGAATGAAGAGGGATGCGGCCACCATGCTGGAGATCAGCCCGCCAATAGCCCCCTCCCACGTTTTATTCGGGCTGACCGCTTCATATAGCTTGTGCCTTCCCAGGAGCCTGCCGACATAGAAGGCGCCCGTATCGCTGGCAAAGACAACGATGAGCAGGAAAAATATCCAGATCGGTCCCTTGGGCCGCAGGTCGATGAGTATGAGCAGCGCAAGCGGGAGCGCCACATAAACAGGGCCGAACAGGGCCTTTCCGAGATCTTCGGCCGCGAGTTTTCGGGGACCCGCTGCCATGAACCCTGTCATCGGTACCAGCGCCCATAACAGAATAATGGCAGGCGCAAACATGATCTGCCGAAGGTATATGACAGCGAACAGGAGAAATGTTAAAAGGCCGATAACCCATAGGAGGGGCTTCGGAAGGCGTGCAGCAGTCACAGTGAAATATTCCCTGAGACCGACCAGGGAGGCGGCGCAGATGACCGAATAGAACAGCCATCTGGGTCCGGTGCCTATCAGAAAGATGAGGATGGGTACGGCGATTATGGCTGTCAGCCATCGTTTCAGATGCATATTCATCCATCGGGGCGATTTTATATCAGCCCCTCATTTTTCAGTCCCTGCTCCCTACTCCTTACTCCCTACTGCTTACTTCCTATGCCCCCGAACCGCCTCTCCCGCTGCTGATAGTCCCGGATCGCGGCCAGGTACTCGTTCTTGCCGAAATCGGGCCACAGGGTAGGGGTGATATAAATCTCACTGTACGAAATCTGCCACAACAAAAAGTTGCTGATGCGGTATTCACCGCTGGTTCGGATCAGCAGATCGGGGTCCGGCATCCCTGATGTATAGAGGGCATCCGAGACCACCCGCTCGGTTATTTCATCCGCAGCCATGTCGCCCTGTTGAACCCGCTCCACAATCTTAAGGACGGCATCCAGGATCTCCTGCCGCCCCCCGTAGCTGAGCGCCAGGGTCAAGGTCATCCGGTTGTTGGAGGAGGTCTTTTCCATGGTGTTCAGAAGAATATCTCGGGTGTGTTTCGGAAGCCTGGAGGTCCTGCCGATGGTTTTGAGCCTGATTCCGTTTTTCTGCATCTCTCCCAGTTCGTTTTTCAGGAATCGGTTGAGGAGTCTCATGAGGGCCTGGACTTCGTGTGCAGGTCTCTTCCAGTTCTCTTCGGAAAAGGCATAGAGGGTGAGCCAGCGGATCCCCATTTCACGGCTCAGCGTCACGATTTCTCTGACGGCGTCGGCGCCCTTCTGATGCCCCAGGATGCGGCTGAGGCCTTTCTTTTTGGCCCACCGGCCATTGCCGTCCATAATAATGGCGACGTGGTCAGGCAATCGTCTGGAATCAATGGATGTCATGGTGTTTCGTCTAAAAGCGCCGGTCAGAACATTGTGTAAAGAAGAGCGAAGCGAAAGATCAGAATTCTATGATTTCCTTTTCTTTGCGGGAGGTTATCTCATCAATCTGTTTAATGAACGCATCTGTTATCTTCTGCACGTCGTCCTGAGACTTGAAGAACTCATCTTCCGAAATCTCTTTTTCGGTTTTCAGCTCCTTGAACATTTCGTTGGCTTCCCGCCTGAGATTACGTATCGAGATGCGGTTTTCCTCGGCCATCTTCTTTGCCAGTCTTGCCAACTCTCTTCTTCTTTCCTCTGTCAGCGGCGGTATCGAAATCCGGATGATTTTGCCGTCGTTGGCAGGGGTCAGCCCCAGTTCGGATTTGAGGATGGCCTTTTCGATATCGCCGATAATGGACAGATCCCAGGGTTGAATGGTGATAAGCCGGCTCTCCGGGACAGCGATGGATGCCACCTGTTCCAGGGGCATCTGGGTGTCGTAGCATTCGACCTTGATCCCTTCTAAAAGGGCGGTAGAGGCCCGCCCTGTCCGGATTCTCCTGAAATCCCTTTCAAGGGCCTCTGCGGTCTTGTTCATTTTCTGACGCATTTCGGAAAGGATTTCGTCCTTCATGGCGCTGCTCCTTATCCGGACAAGCCGGAAGAAAAAAGGTCTCACAGGGAGACACAGAGACACGGAGTTTTCTTGTGACGTTCTCACAAGACGTATTGGACAACTGCCCAACCCGGATAGACCGGCGGTGCGAATTCAGAAATTGAGCCCCGGCAGCATCAAGGGAGGGGATGCCGCCGGGCACGTCTATGGCTCGACGCCGGCGATTAACCCTCGGAGTCACCTAACTGAAATCGGACAAACCGTCTGATGATGATGTTTTCTCCTGTCTTGGCGATCAATCCGTTTAACAGGTCCTGGATCGTGATGTCAGGGTTCTTTACAAAAGGCTGTTCCAAGAGGCATGCCTCGGAATAGAACTTGGCAAGTTTCCCTTCCACGATTTTGTCTAAGACTTTTTCTGGTTTTCCCGATGCCTTGGCCTGGGATGCATAAATTTCTTTTTCCCTGGCCAGAAGATCGGCGGGTACGCTTTCGCGATCGATGGCGACCGGGTTGGTCGCGGCAACCTGAATGGCGACATCCTTTACGAACTCTGTGAAATCGTCCGTTTTGCCCGTGAAGTCTGTTTCACAATTGGCCTCGACCAGGACCCCGATTTTCCCCCCTGCATGGATATAGGACTGCACCTGACCCTGGGAGGTGACCCGTCCCCCACGTTTTTTGGCCGTTGCGATACCCTTTTTTCTCAGATAATCGATGGCCTTGTCAATATCCCCATTACATTCCGAAAGCGCTGTCTTGCAATCCATTATTCCAACGCCGGTCTTTTCCCTCAGCTCTTTGATGGTTGAAGTCGATATCGTCAATTTATACCCCCAGTTGATGGATGTTTGGTATTCTTTGATGGGCGATGGTCAATAGCCCCGCTCATCCTTCCACAGACATGACATGTTGCTCGTCCGTCGCTTCGCCCGTGTCAGAAACATCGGTTTTTGGAAGGACGATAATTTCAGGTCCCCCTTCTTTCCCCTCTGCAATGGGAGGCGTTTCGACGGCCTCAGGCTCAGCGGTCTCCTGTTCTTTTCTTAAGGCATCTTCTTCTCTTAACCGCTGCTCCGCAATATTGTGTCCTTCGATGCAGGCGTCTGCAATCTTGGAGCAGATGAGTCTGATGGCCCGTATGGCATCGTCATTCCCCGGTATAAGGAAGTCGATTTCATCCGGATCGCAATTGGAGTCGGCGATCGCAACAACGGGGATGCCGAGCTTTTTGGCTTCTTTGACGGCGATTTTCTCTCTTTTGGGATCGACAATGAACACGACCCCCGGCAGTTCATCCATATTTTTGATCCCCCCAAGATTTTTTTCCAGCTTTTCCAGCTCCTTGTTCATCTTGAGGATCTCTTTTTTCGTATAGCGGTTGATCGAGCCGTCTGCCTTCATCCGCTCGAGTTCTTTAAGGCGGGAGATGCTTTTTTTGATCGTCTGAAAATTAGTGAGGGTGCCCCCCAGCCATCGGTTGACCACATAGAACATGCCGCAACGTTCGCTCTCCTCCACAACAGATTCATGTGCCTGCTTTTTGGTCCCGACAAAAAGGACGGGGTATCCTTCGGAGACGGTTTTGACAATGAAATCATAAGCGATTTTAATAAGTCTGACCGTCTTCTGAAGGTCAATAATATGGATCCCGTTTCGCGCCCCAAAAATGTATGGCTTCATTTTGGGATTCCAGCGTCGTGTCTGGTGACCAAAATGGACACCTGATTCCAGAAGTTGCTTCATGTTGATAATTGCTGCCATTCAATCCTCCTTAAGATAGTGAGATCGATTCAGATCTCGATGCCGGTTTTCCCTCGGTTCGGAAACACTCACACCCATAAGGCTGCAGAGCACCTGGCAAAAGTCCAAACCTGTGATTTTCGCTTCATTGACCCTTGAATTCATCCGCCTGATCTGGTATTCTCCGACAGAAGCCGGCCACAGGGGCTATGGCCCGTTTGAAGGCCTTTCATCACGTTGTCGGGTTCATCGTTCGACAAAAAAGAGCTTTGTCTCTCTCATATTGATTCGGAACGTGAAACCTGAAAAAGGCCATCTTCAGAGCGAATACGCGCAGGCGCCCGGTCAGGATCGGCCAATGAACACGCCCGGGCCTAAAGAGCCTCGGATTGCCTGTCGAGGCTCAAAAATTCATAAGCCGTAACATATAACATCGACCGTTTTGATTTGCAAGAAAAAAATAGGGAACCCTTCAACGCGGTTCAAGGGTTCAACGTTCCAGGGGGTTCAGGGCCTTGCCTGTAGCAGGGGAAACCGGAGGCCTTCTCTGGAATTTGGAGAGCGTAGATGGCTTGCAGGGTTTTCAATCGACAATCGTCCATAAATAATTGAGCGGCGTCGTCATGGATGAAAACATCGGAAAAGGGATCAGACGGCTGGCCGAAGATGCTGAGGCACGCATCGCTCGCTCCATACTGCGCTGGAAATACAAAAAGGAGGGCGTCTCACCCCCCGGGGATGATGATCTCGAACGACGCTCTCGAAGGATCGCCGACACGGCCCGCGGCGTGATTGCAGAGAGGGGAAAAAGCGTCTGGAACGAGCTCAAAAAGGTCTACGCCAAATCCGGGGTCAATGAGGATCCACGCAAGTGATTTACAGCAGACGACTTCTGGACGTCAGAAAGAATCTGGACGAGGTCGAGGGGGATAGGTTCTCTCCATGGGCCTGTCTCAGCCGGGACGCCGTAAGGAAAAGAGACGATCCTGACGTCGACCAGGGACACCGACAGAGTTTCTCAGTCGATTCCGATCGGATACTCCATTCCCTGGCCTATTCCCGTTATATCGACAAGACCCAGGTCTTTTATCTTATCAAAAACGATCATATTACCCACAGGGTCCTGCACGTACAGCTCGTATCCAAAATCGCAAGGACCGCCGGGCGTCTCCTTTGTCTGAATGAAGACCTGATCGAGGCCATAGCCCTCGGGCACGATATCGGGCACACGCCGTTTGGCCATGATGGGGAGAAATTTCTCTCCAGGCTGTGTCAATCCCACCATATCGGCCGATTTCTTCATAATATCCAGGGCGTCCGCTTCCTGCAGAAGATCGAGAGGAAGGGGAAGGGGTGGAACCTGACATTGCAGGTCCTGGACGGGATTCTCTGTCACGACGGGGAGATTCACTCCCAGCTTCTCGAACCCAAAAGAGAAAAATCGTTTGATACCCTGACCGAGGAAATGAGGCTGAAGGCGCAAGACCCCTCCGTCGATCTCCGGCCCATGACATTGGAGGGGTGCGTGGTCAGGATGGCCGATACCATCAGCTATATCGGACGGGACATCGAAGACGCCATCAGGCTCGGCTTAATCAAACGCCGGGATATTCCGGACGATTGCCGGCAGGTCCTGGGAGACACCAATGGGACGATCGTCTATACCCTTGTGGAGGATCTTATTGCGAACAGTCTGGATAAACCCTATTTGAGCTTCAGTGGCGATGTGGGATCGGCGTTGAAGAAGTTGAAGCGTTTCAATGAAGAGCGTATCTACAAGGATCCGAGGGTCAAGGCACAGACAGACAAGATATATCTCATGTTTGAACTGCTGTTTCAAAAATACCTTGAGGACCTTGAAATGAGCAATCCCAACTCAGACATCTTCAAGGGTTTCCTGTCCGGGATGTCTCAACAGTATATGGAGCAAACAGCGCCAGCAGCGGTCGTTCGCGATTTTGTCGCAGGCATGACGGATGAATATTTTCTGGGTCAGTGCCGGAAAAGGCTCATTCCGGAGATGCGGCCGACCTTTTCCCCCTGACGTCCGCAGGTGTCGGCGGCGAAGTGGCGCTAACCCTGGATGTTGAACCTTGAACCTGTGAACGCTTCCGAGTATTTTTTGATAAATTTTGTTGACAAAAGGAGAACGACCGATTAATTGTGTAATCGCATTTCGGAACCCGTTGTCCGTTTTGTACAGAAATAAAAGACATTTGAGTTTAAGCATAAAAGATTCCTATCTCAGATAATGGCTTTGAATAAAGAGTCTCAAATCAAATACCATGAAAATATGCAACCGATCGTTTCTAAATCCGCTTACGTGAAACACGTCACCATCGCTGCCGTTTCTATTGAGGCATAAGATACGCTGCATACGTGAACTATTATTAAAGATTCTATATCTTTTTAAACCGAACGAAAGCAGAACCGATTTTTTTTCATGGCCCGATCCATAATCGATGAGGCGCTGCCAAGAGGTAGCGGTTCAAATATCTGATGATCTGCGTAAACCCATGAGCGGACGAAGCCGTGGAGATTGCGGAAATCCTGAAGATCACTGAAGCGCCATGTCCTCCATGGCACATGTCGCATCCACGGCGGTGAACGGCCGGCCCGATGAGCGTTGCTGACCCGTAGCGATGACGCGGTCAATTCTTTTTTTGTAACAGCCGAGTCAGACAAAATCCTAACTGCAAAATGGAGGCCCGTGATATGGTTCAGGGGGGGGGACTCAAAGAAGGCGAGACCATTCTGAAGCTTGAAGATGTCCATATGTTTTTTGGCAAGGTAGCCGCCCTGTCTGGTGTCAGCCTGAATGTCAGAAAGGGAGAAATCCATTCGATCATCGGTCCCAACGGGGCTGGAAAAACCGTCATGATGAATTGCATCAACGGGCTGTATAAACCCCAGAAGGGAGAGATCTATTACAAGGGCGAGCGGGTCACCCATCTGAGGCCCCATCACAGGGCCGAGCGGGGCATTTCACGCACCTTTCAGAAACTGGAGCTATTCGGCGGGATGTCGGTCCTCGACAATATCCGCTTAGGACGGCACATCCACCTCAAGAGCGGCATTTTGAGCGGTTCCGTGTATGTCGGCAAGACCAAGAAGGAAGAAATCGCGTCCCGGCAGTTCATTGAGGAGGAGATTATCGATCTTCTTGAGATAGAGAGCATCCGGGACAAGCCTGCCCACATGCTCCCTTACGGGCTGCAGAAGCGGGTGGAACTGGGAAGGGCATTGGCCCTCAATCCGGAACTGCTGCTGCTGGATGAGCCGCTGGCCGGGTTGAACCTGGAAGAGGTGGAGGATATGGCCCGGTTTATCCTCGACATCAATGAAGAGGAGCGCTGGAAGGTCACCTGCGTCCTGGTTGAGCACGACATGGGCGTGGTTATGGACATATCGCACCGTGTCAATGTCCTCAATTTCGGCAACCAGATTATGGATGGTCCGCCTGAGGAAGTTCAGGCGAATCCCGATGTAGTGAAGGCCTATCTGGGTGAAGAGGATTTGTATTCCACAAGGAGGTAACGAAGACGATGGGTGGAAACGGGATTGAAATCACCAAAGACCTCACGATCCCCCGGCTTTTTGTCAGCCAGTGTAAAAAGTACGGCAACAGCAAGGTCGCCATGCGGGAGAAGGAGTTCGGCATCTGGATGCCCTTTACCTGGCAGGACTACTATGACAATGTGAAATATCTCTCCCTCGGCCTGGTGAGCCTCGGTTTGAAACGGGGGGACAAGGTGGCCATGATCGGTGATAACCGCCCCGAGGGGCTCTGGGCGGAGATGGCCGCCATCTGCGCGGGCGGCGTTGCCGTCTGGTTGTTTCAGGACTGTATGATGGAGGAGGTCAAATATATTATTGACCATTCCGATTCCAAGTTCTTTGTGGGCGAGACCCAGGAAGAGGTGGACAAGGCCCTGTTGATCAAGGATGACTGCCCCAAGCTCCAAACCATCGTCTGGGATGATCCCAAGGGGATGAGAAATTACCACCAGGAATACCTCATCAGCATCAAAAAGGTCCAGGAGCTTGGAAAGGCCATGGATCAGAAGGAGCCGGACCTCTTCGAAAAAATGGTCAATGAAGGGACGGGCGACGATGTCTGTCTCCTTTTTTACACATCCGGCACCACGGCCCTCCCCAAAGGGGCGCTGTTGACCCACTGGAACATGCTGACCATGGGGAAGAATCTCATGTCCGTCGATCCCTGTTACGATACCGACGATTTTGTCTCCTATCTCCCCTTTGCCTGGATCGGCGAGCAGATGATGTCCATATCGTGCGGTCTCCAGATAGGGTATACCCTCAATTTCCCGGAAGAGCCAGAGACGGCCCAGGAAAATATTCGAGAGATCGGCCCCCATGTAATGTTTGCGCCGCCCAGGCTGTACGAGGGGATGACGCGCCAGGTTCAGGTCAAGTATATCGATTCCACCTGGATCAAGAGAAAGGTGTACGAATTCGCCACCAACGCGGGATATAAGGCCGCCAACCTCAAGTTCGACAAAAAGCCGATACCCCTGGGCGTTAAATTCCTGCACTGGATCGCCTCCATTACCATGCAGAAAAAGCTGAAGGACCATCTGGGCCTGTCGCGACTACGGCATTGCTACACCGGGGGGGCCGCCATGGGACCCGACCATTTCCGCTTTTTTCACGCCCTGGGCGTCAACCTGAAACAGATCTACGGCCAGACCGAGATCGCCGGCATATCCATTGTGCACAGGGACGGGGACGTCAAGTTCGATACCGTAGGGACACCGATCCCGGAAACAGAGGTCCGGATCACCGAAGAAGGCGAGATCATATCCAAGAGTCCCTCCGTGTTTATCGGCTATTATAAAAATGAGGAGGCCACCAAGAAGACCCTTGTGGATGGATGGCTCTATTCCGGGGACAGGGGATTTATCGATGAAGACGGGCATCTGGTGGTATTTGACCGGTCCAAAGACGTCATGACCCTTTCCGACGGCAGGCCGTTTTCGCCCCAATACCTCGAAACACGCCTGAAATTCAGCCCCTTTATCGGCGAGGCCTGGGCCATCGGCGATAAGCGGGAATACATCACGGCCGTCATGTGCATCGATTATGCGGTGGTGGGGAAGTGGGCCGACGATAAGAAGCTCAACTATACGAGTTATATGGAGCTTTCCCAGAAACCGGAGGTTTACGACCTGGTCCAGAAACAGATTGAAGAGGCCAACAGGGACCTGCCTGCACCTGCCAAGATCCGGAAGTTCGTCAACCTCTACAAGGTGTTCGATGCCGATGATGAGGAATTGACAAGGACGTCCAAATTGAAACGGGCCTTTGTGGAAAATCGGTATAAAGATATCGTAAACGGACTCTATTCGGATGCAGACACCGTTCATATGGACACGAAGATCACCTATGAGGATGGAAGGGAGCAGCGGATCAAGACCGATCTGCATATTCAGAAGATCAATGTGTAGGAAGCAGGGAGCGGGGAGCAGGGAAATAAAACAGGGAGGAAGTTGAGAATGGAACTGTTTTTGATGACTTTGACCACAGGCATCATGGTGGGGGGGATTTACGCCTTAGTGGCATTAGGGTGGGTCCTTATCTACAAGTGCTCGGGCGTCCTCAATCTGGCCATGGGGGAGTTGACCATCATCGGGGCGTATGTGAGCTATACCTTCCACAGCATCGGCGTTCCCTTTGTCCCTGCCGTTTTGTTGACCCTGTTGGTGGGGATTGTCTTGGGCATCCTGACGGAACGTATCTTCTTAGACAAGCTCATCGGCGAGCCGATTCTGGCCGTTATCATGGTGACGGTGGGGCTTTCTTTTTTCTTAAAGGGCCTCGTAGGATATCTTTGGGGTTCCGACACCCGGGTGTTTGATCCCCCTGTTTTCGACATTAAGCCGATTTCGGTCGGATTCCTCCAGATATCCCCCGTATATCTCTGGTCATTCATCCTGTCGATTGTCCTGCTGATCATCTTTGTCTGCTTTTTCAAGTACACCCGATGGGGACTTTCCATGCAGGCCACGGCCGATGACGAGACCGCGGCCCTTTCGTTAGGAGTAAGCGCCCGGTTTGTGTATGCCGCGGCCTGGGCCATTGCATTCATGAGCGCGGGCGTGGGCGGGGCCCTGCTTGGAAACATCAACGGCATCAATGTCTCTGTGGGTTATCTGGGGCTGCTGGTCTTGCCCGCCGTGGTCCTGGGCGGACTCAATTCCGTGCCGGGCGCCATTGTCGGCGGCATTCTCATCGGTCTGCTCCAGAATTTTTCAGGGACCTATCTGGATCAGTATTTCCCGGGCGGGGTCAAGGAGATTGTCCCCTTTGCCTTTATGGCGGTGTTTCTCCTCTTCAAGCCCTATGGCCTCTGGGGCTGGGAGCGGATTGAGCGTGTATAAGAATTGAGGGATTCCGAATTGAGGAATTGAAGGATTTATTTTGTAATACCTCAATACCTAAATTTCACAATTGCGAGGTTTAGTCTATGTCCAGTGTATGGTTGCCATGTGGGGATTACCACCAGGATTATGCTGAGGATCATGGATGGTGGCAGACTCGATTTATCAAGGGAAAAATGCTCTTGCTCCTTCTTGTCGTCTTTGTCGGCATTCCGCTCTTTGCCGGTGAATACTGGATGAGCGTAGCGACCATGGTCGGATATACCGCCATGGGGGCCCTGGGGGTCCAGCTCCTCATCGGGTATTCCGGTCTTCTGACCCTGGGCCATGCCGCCTTTATTGCGGTGGGGGCTTACACCAGCACCATGATGATCCTGCAGTTTCCCTGGCCTCAGGCCCTGCTTGACTCGGGGCTTGCCTATCCGGTCAGCATCGTTGTTGCCGGGATTGTCGCGGGTCTGTGGAGCGTCCTCTTCGGCCTTCCTTCCGTAAAGGTGAAAGGCTTTTATTTGATCCTGACCACCATGGCGGCCCAGTTCATCACTGTGGATTTCATCCTGACCCAGTATATCAGCCAGATCGGCGGCAGGGGCCAGGCCTTCTCCCTCCCCCCCGGCACCATCAAGATAGGGCCATGGGTTGTTGATGATGAACGGAGCGTCTACTACCTGATGGCTATTCTACTGACGTTGATGGTCATCGTGCTGGCCAACCTGCTCCGCTCCAAGCCGGGCCGGGCGTGGGTGGCCATCCGCGACAATGATATCGCCGCAGAGGCCCTGGGCATCAATATCGTCTGGTACAAGCTCCTGGCCTTTTTTGTGGCCGGGTTCATGGCAGGCATCGCAGGGGCCTTCTGGGTCTGCAACACAGCGGCCCTAAGCCCTGAACACTTTAGTTGGTTTTTGTCCCTCTGGCTTGTGGGCGTCATTCTGATCGGCGGAGTCGGTTCGATCCAGGGGGCCATCTTCGGATCCATCTTTATGGTGGTTGTCATGGAACTGCTCCAGATGGCGGTCATTCCATTGGCCGATTACTGGCCTGCCATTCTGATGGACTTTGCCTACATCAAAGACATGGCGTTCGGTCTTGCCATCTGTGCGTTTCTGATCTACGAGCCCAACGGCCTGGCCTATCGCTGGTGGCAGGCAAAGAACTACTTTAACCTATGGCCGTTTTCCTATTAGGCAGAGGCATTGAGTTCCGGTTCAAACGGCGCTCGAAAACATCTGATTTCCACCATGGCATGACGGATCGATGTTTTGACAATTCAACCAAGACTTGAAAGGAGGTGAAAAGATTTCATCATTTGATTCGGCGACAGGGGTTAACAGGATGCTTTCACATTAGCAAAGGGGGATAAATCTATGAAGAAAAGCATTTCTCTAAAGATGTTGGTAGTGTTGCTGGGCGTGGTTTTCCTGGCAGGGATTTCGACGATCGCCGCGGCCAAAGAGATCAAGGTCGGCGGGATCATGGATACGACCGGGGCTACCTCGGACGTGGGCAAGGATTACGCTATCGGCATGGCGGACGCCTTTAAGTATATCAATTCCAAGGGGGGCGTCAACGGCAAGGAGATCAAATATACGTGGTTCGACTACGGATATCGGGTTCCCGAGGCCATCACCAAGTACAAGATGTTGAAGCGGATGGGGAGCGTCGTCATCATGGGATGGGGGACCGGAGATACCGAGGCCCTGTCGCCCACGGTCAACAAAGATGAAATCCCCTACGTGTCCGCATCCTATTCCGCGCACCTGACAGACCCGAAGAAGACACCCTACAACCTCTTCTTTTCTTCCGACTATTCCACCAATGCCAGGTCTGCCATCACCGCCTGGTTTGATAAAAAATGGAAGAACCATCCGGATTTCGGCAAGAGAAAGCCGAGATTTGCCTGCTGTTACATGTTCGCCTCTCCCTACTGCTCTGCGCCGATCAAGGCCATAAAGGACCAGGCAACCCTCCTGGGGTTTGAGGTCGGTCCGGATCAGGACGTATCGCTCTTTGCCCTGGATACCAAGAGCCAGATCATGGCCCTGAAGGACTTCAAGCCGGATCTCCTCTGGCACGGAAATACCACCATGTCGGTGGCGGCCACGGTCCGCGATGCCTATGCCCTTGGGCTGGGAGCGGCCTGGATCGTCAACAACTGGGGGTTTGATGAAAACCTGCCCCGCCTGGCCGGGGAGGCGGCGGAAGGGGTCATGGGCGCCACGCCGTGCGCTTTTTTTGGAGAAAACGTCAAAAATATGGACTTAGTGGTTTCCTCAGCCGAGATGTATAGCCCCGGCGTGCCCCTGGGCAAGCGCCTCAACCGGACCATCCAGGCATGGGGGGATGCCCTGATTACCTGGGAGGCACTGATCCGAGCGGACAAGAAAGGGGTCGATGTTACGGCCAAAGGCTCCGGCCCTGCCATCATGAAAGAGGGGTTTGAAACCCTCAGGAACTTTGACATCGGCCTCGGCGCTGCGCCGATCAGCTTTACGGCAACCGACCACCGGCCTGCCACCGGGTGTATCATCCAGGAATGGAAGGGCGGCAAATTCCAGATAGTGGATAACGTGGATCTCAAGAAGCGGTGGCCTGAATTGTGGGAAACCAAGTGGTTAGGATGGTAGGCAACCGGAAACATCACCCCCGGAGGTAGGGTCTTGGATAACGCAGAGGCTATACTGAAGATCAATAATATCGAGGTCAAGTACCATGAGGTCATCCTGGTGCTCAAAGGCGTCTCCATTGAGGTCCCCTACGGGGGCATTGTGGCGCTGCTTGGGGCCAACGGCGCAGGCAAGAGCACGACCCTGAAGGCCATTTCCGGTCTCTTGAAGACCGAAGACGGCGAGGTGACCGATGGCGGCATCCTGTATGAAGGGAAATACATCCATCAGCAAAGGGCCGCCAAGATCGCCAAGGCCGGGATCGTTCAGGTCATCGAAGGGCGTAAGGTGTTCGAGCACCTGACCGTTGAGGAGAATCTCAAGGTGGGCGCGCACCTGAGGAAGAGCGGGTCCGTAAAGGACAAGCTTCAGATGGTGTACCACTATTTCCCCAGGCTTATTGAGAAACGGAACGAAACCGCCGGATTTGTGAGCGGCGGCGAACAGCAGATGACCGTTGTGGGAAGGGCCTTGATGACCGAGCCCAAGTTGGTGCTGCTGGATGAGCCTTCCATGGGCCTGGCCCCGATGCTTATCCACGAAATCTTCAATATCGTCACAAAGCTCAATCAAGAGGAGAAGATTTCCATCCTTCTGGTGGAGCAGAATGTCAAGCTGGCCTTGAAGGTGGCGCCCTATGCCTATGTTATGGAGACCGGCAGGATTGTGATGGATGATGCCTCTGAAAAATTGAGCCAGAACGAAGATATCAAGGATTTCTACCTCGGCATGGGCGCCGGGGGGAAAAAAAGCTTTCGCGATGTAAAGCATTATAAGCGGAGAAAGAGATGGCTGAGCTGAACCAATTATATGGAGGTCTATGATGAAGAAAAGACTGGTTTTGATGACCGTGCTCATTTTTGGTTTGAGTGTCGCTTTGATGTCCTGCGTTACGGCGCCGGTCAAACCCACTGACAAGAATTTCATTGCACCAAAAGTTACGCTTGAGTCCTTTGAGGTGCCTCAATATGATGGATATTGGTATTATGCCAAGGCGGTAAAACCAACCAAGGGAGACCCAGATGACAGGGGTGCGATGCTTCCCATGAGCTTTCTGTTCAATGTGGAAAACAATAACACGTATCCGATTCTGTTGAACGGGATGACCTTTACCGTCAAATTTGACAATGAATTTGCGATGGTGACCTACAACAATAACGATCAGTACTGGATCCCGGCAGGAAAAACGGACCAGGTACGGGCGACCACGCTGATTACTGCGCGGTCAGCCTTGTTAAGCCTGATGGTGACCGGCGGCTTTCAGTTAAAGGCCAAGGGCATAGGCCCCTTTGATGCCCTCGAAAAATGGTGGAAGGGCGTTCCGGATGGAACGACGTCCGTGCACATAACGGAATGTTCCTTTTCATTTTCAGCCAATGGCGTATCCAAGACCTATCCTTATGAAATTCAGGCACAATAATTTGTGAGCCAACAAGCCCTTTGCTGCTGTTCATCAGCGGCAAAGGGCATTTTTTTGCGAGGAAGACTATGGGATTATATGATTTTACCTTCTATGACCTGATCAGCCGCAATGCAACTGCCTTTGGCGGAAAAGAGGCCTGGCATGAGGTGGATGACGGTCGGACCCTGACCTTTTCCGAGTATAAGGAAAAGGTGGACCGCCTTGCCTGTGGACTCGGGAAATCCGGGATCCGGAAAGGGGACCGGATCGGGGCCGTTGGAAAGAACAGCCTCGAATATTTCCTCCTCTATGGTGCTGCCGCAGCCCTGGGTGCCATCATGCTCCCCATCAACTGGCGTCTCTCCGCCGATGAGGTGGGATATAATCTGAATGACTGTCAGCCGAGGGTGGTGTTTGCAGACAAGGAATTTCAGGTATCGATCAAGGGATTGACGGACAGGCTTTCCTCGGTGGAGAAGTATTTCAATTTAGGCCCTGAATCAGGTGACTTTTCAGATTTCCAGTCATTGCTGGGTCATGGAGATGGATTTGAAGCCGTGGAGGTCCACACGGATGACGGGTTTGTCATCATCCATACGGCCGCGGTGGCCGGGCGGCCCAGGGGGGCCCTGCTGAGCCACGGCAATGTGCTCTGTGCGGATATGCACATAGACTATCTGTGTCGACTGGCCCCGCAGGACGTCCATCTCAATATCCTTCCCCTGTTTCATGTGGGCGGGCTCTTTATGGCGACAGCGTCTTTCCATGCAGGGGCGCTGAATCTCAATGTGAGCAAGTTCGATGCGGAACAGGCGGTAAGGCTTATAAGTGACAAAAAGGCCTCCGTGCTGATAGAGTTCCCCCCCATTCTCGCATCCATCCTGGAGCAGCATGAGAAGACAGGGGTGGACATCAGTTCCCTGAGGGCGGTGGCCGGCCTGGAATCCCCTGAGACCATTGAAAAATATCAGAAGATCACCGGCGGAACATTTTATGTCCTGTATGGCCAGACCGAGACCTCCTGTCTGGCCACCTTCGGTCCCTACAGCGATCGACCGGGCTCGGCCGGCAGGGTCCTCCCCCTGGCCGAGGTGAGGCTTGTGGACGATTATGATCAGCCGGTCCCGGTGGGAGCGGTCGGAGAGATCACCGTGAAAGGCCCCATGGTCTTTAAGGGCTACTGGAACCTTCCGGAAGATAACGCCTATACCTTCAGGGAGGGCTGGCATCATACCGGCGATCAAGGGCGATTCGATGAGGAGGGCTTCCTCTGGTACGCCGGCCGCAAGGCGGAAAAGGAACTCATCAAGCCGGGAGGGGAGAATGTCTATCCCGCAGAGGTGGAAAAGGCCATTCTGGAGCATCCCGCCGTGTTGAAGACCGTGGTATTCGGGGTCCCGGACCCTAAATGGAAGGAAGGCATCAAGGCGGTCTGCCAGCTCAAAGAGGGGGCGTCCCTCGGCGAACAGGAACTCAAGGATTTTGTGGGAGGACGGATCGCACGATACAAGAGGCCCCAGTATGTGGAATTTGTCGCTGACCTGCCGAGTCTCGAGGATGGGACGATTGACAGGGGCAAGGTCAAGGAGTTGTACGGCGGCAAGGCATAAGAGAAGATATCGGAGTCGAAATCGAAAGCCCCGCCGAGTTCGGGGCTTTTTTTATTGTGCTTCAATTTCGCCTTGAACTGCATCCCTCTTTGATATATGCTTTTTCGAATCTAATAGATCATTTGATTCCCAAACCGTCAACCCTGGAATTTGGCAATCTTTGGACAACTGCTTCCTTTTTCAGGAGAGATCATCATGAAGCGTCACCAGCCGATTCTTTTGGTCTTTTTAGTCATCACAACCATGTTTCTTTGTTCGTGCGCCATGGTCGATTCGGTTACCAAGACATCGGGCTCTTTAGACACATCCGAAGGTCCCGAGACGTTTTATGTGGGACTGGCGGGGCTAAAGCTATTCCCCGAGCCCAGATTCTCTAAAGCCTGCATTGCCACGCTCCCTTTACATGAGAAGGTTGTGAGGGACAGATTGGAAAAGGGGTTTGCCCATGTGAGGGTTGTAAGTACCGGCCAGACAGGGTGGGTGAACAATGCCCATCTCCTGTGGAAGACATCTCCTCCGCCCGAATCCCTTCCAACAAAACCTGCGGATGTGGCCCCATCGCCCCTTCCGGAACCCGCTCCTGAGAAATCGCCTTCCCAAGAGGACGTGATTCAGGACCCCGAATGCTCAGATCCTGACAGAGAAGGTCGCGATGCTGCCATCTTTAACAGGTTCTAAACATACTTTTTTGCACAGACGCTGATTCGATGAGGTCACAGTGACGCATGGACACACCCGAGCCCTCATGCAATAATGACGACAGAAGAAGGGTCAGGCTTTCCGGTTCGTTTTCCGACCCTTTCATTCGAACCAAGAGACTTATCACGGATTCATTTGCCGATCTCCTTTCTGTCACTGAGTGCCGGAAAGAGACGGTTCGTGAGGACATCACCGTCGGCTCCACGCCAAAGGCGGCCTATTATCTCCTCCTGGGCATATCTGTGCTTATTGCAGGCTTTGGTCTTCTCATCAACAGCCCTGCCGTGGTTATTGGGGCCATGCTGGTGTCTCCCCTCATGACGCCGATCTTCGGGATATCTCTCGGTCTCGTTCGGGGAGATATGACCCTCCTGCGCAACGCGCTTGTCGCCGAATTCGGAGGGGTCCTTATCGCTATCGGGGCAGCCGCCATACTGGGGCTTTTTCCGTTTGCGCAGGAGGTGACGCCGGAGATGCTTGCCCGCACCAGTCCGACGCTATTGGACCTCCTTGTGGCGGCATTGGCCGGTACCGCAGGCTGCCTGGCCATGATTGACGAACGGATCAGCCCTGTGTTGCCCGGGATTGCAATGGCAACGTCACTGGTCCCGCCGCTTGCTGTCAGCGGGTTGTGTATCGCCTTTCGCGCCTTTGAGGGGGCATGGGGCGCCTTTCTCCTCTTTTTTGCCAATTTTTTGGCGATCCTGGCCATTTCCGCTGTATTGTTCATTGTTGCCGGTTTTGTCAGTTCAGAGGAGATGGGTTCGAAACTGAAGGTCCTGAAACGGTTTTTAGGACCGGTCATCGGTTTGATATTCGTCACAATCCTGCTTACCCACGCATTGGTGGGGATTGTGGGGGATAGGCGCACCACCAAGACCATAGAGGGGGGGTTAAAAACCGAACTGGCTATGGAGCCGGGCACCTCGGTGGATGAAATTGTATACAAGCGGAAAGAGGGGAGCATCGATATCCTGGCCCTGGTGACAACGCCGCGGGTCCTGTCCCCGAAGAAGATTAAGGAGATACAAGACAGACTCGCTCAGGACCTGGGATTACAGACAAATCTGATCATGAGATGTCGCATCAGCAAGGACATTTCATCCACAGGTTCGACAAGCGCTGTGGTGGGCCGCAATCTGGACGGCGAATTCATATCCACGAAACTGGATCCCAAAGTGAAGCGGTTGCAGCTTGCGGAGCAGGTCCTGCGGGAGCTGTTGGAGGATTATCGGGGTACGCATCTGGATCTTGATTCCCTTGACATTGTCGACCTTCCCCATGAGTCTATCCTCGTGGCCGGGCTGCAGGGTTCCCGCCATATTACGCCGTTTGAGGTGGCCGGGTTTGAGAAGGGGATACAGGAGAGGCTGGAGGACCCTAACGTACGGCTGCTGATCCGTTCCAGTGACGTCACTGATATCAGCGGCAAGGGCCGTGTCCTGTACGGCAGGGCCCATTTCGGCAAGAGCTCTGAACAGGAAGCTCACACCCGGGAGAAGCTCGAGCGCGAGGTCAAGACCCTCCTTGAGCGCTTCCCCAATACGTTCGCCCCTAATATCGATGCGGAGAAAAGGGGGACGACATGGCATGTGTTGGCAGAGGTCGTGGGGCCCAGGGTACTCACACCTGCCGAAATTCGTCTTCTTGAAAAAGAGGTCTCCCGGTCCACGGGACAGGAGATAAATCTGCGAATGTGGTGTCGTGTTGAACTTATGGTGGACAACGCACAATTCATGTCCGTGGAGGGGTTCACCAAAAAAGAGGTTGAGAAAAGGGCGGGGAAAGATCCATTGAACAGAGAAAATTGATTTGCAGAGGCAACTGTGGGTTTCAGCCCCAACATTAAAAAGCTCCTGAAGATTCCGCTCATTGTCCTTTTGCTGGCAGCGCTCAGCGGCGCCTGGCTTTGGTTTGGTGAGGGTGGGTTTGTCCGCCTGGTTCGAACCGAGGCGGAGCGTCAGGCATATATTGAGAGGATACACAGGCTTGCGGCAGAGAATCAGGCCCTTCTGAATGAAGTTCATCTCCTGCGCACGGATATGCAATATCTGGAAGCAGTGGCCAGGAGAAACTTGAACCTCATAAAGGAGAATGAGGTCGTCTACAGATTCGATAACGACTCCACTGGAGCCGTTGATGAAACCGGACGCCCGGAAAGGAGCGTGGATCAAGATGGCGGAACATGATAAATTCTTAGAAGAAATCTTGAACCGTGGACCCTCTGCAGGGTCTCTTGTCCTTATCCTTACACGGATGAAAGAAGAGGGACGTCTGAATGAGGTGGTCCAGGCGTGCCTCCGGTTCTTGACGCTCTATCCGGATGACGTTCGTCTCCGAACCTTGCTGGCGGAATCGTATGCTCAGATGGGGTTTTTTACCTTGGCCGGGATCGAGTGCGAAAAGGCTGCCGCTATGATCGACGATGTGGCCTCCGTCTACCGGTTGTTGGCCGATATCTACGCAAGGCAGCAGAGACATTCAGAGGCGGCTGATATGCTCAGGCGTTACCTGGCCCATTATCCGGGGCAGCTCGAAGCCCTGGAATTCTTGAGGCGGCTCGAAGGGGCCCTGCTTCCGGAGGAGGCCTTGTTTGAAATGGAAGGTCCTGGAGAGGACCTTGCGCCGTTAGAGGACGAATCCGAGGAAACGTTGGTGGATTTCGCGTCGCCCACCATTGCCGAACTCTACTATTCCCAGGGCCGGATAGATGCTGCCATCCAGACGTACGAGAAGGTCCTCAGCAGCAACCCCGCGGACAACGAGTCCCTCAGACGGCTGAAAGAGCTGAAAGGAATGACGGTGGAATCGCCGGACGCCGAGGAGAAGGGAGCCGACGCCGTCCGCGTCCAAAAGGAAAGGATGATCACGATCTTGGAGCGTTGGCTTCCCAGGATCAGGGAGATAAAATATGCCTAATAATTGGCCCCATTTGAGATTTGTGGCCACCGGCATCGGGAGTGTCCCATTTCAAGATATTGAAGGGACCTGCCGGGAGATATGTCGATGGGCGCCTTCCATGCCGTTCTGGCCCCAGTTTGTGCAACGCAGTCATCTGGAGGATATGGTCATTCAGTACAGCGAGGGGCTCCCCCTCCTGCAGGTGAATGCAGAAGCAAGGTCCTTGTCCATATCCCCTACGGATTCCAGGGAAGGCGAACTGGTGGCATTCTATGAACGGTTTTTTGCCCAGGATGTGGAGGCCTTTGCCGTGAGCCGAGAGGTTGCCCCCGGTCTCTACGCCCTTTTGGACGTCATAAAGGAAGATGCGAAGGATTGTGGTCCCTATATCAAGGGACAGACCGTCGGCCCCGTCACCTTCACGGCGGGCGTGAAAGACCTGAACGGCAAGTCGATCCTCTATGACCCGGAGCTTTCAGAGGCCATGACAAAAGGCCTGGCCATCAAGGCCCTCTGGCAGGCGAGAAAACTGGCCGGTTCAGGAAAAAGGCCGGTCATTTTTCTGGATGAGCCCTATCTGTCGGGGTTCGGCTCGGCCTTCTCTCCGGTGCAACGCCACGAGGTCATTGATATGCTTCGGACGGTGATCGATTACCTCAGGGACCATATCGAGGTCCTGATAGGCATCCACTGCTGTGGAAACACGGACTGGTCCATGGTGCTTGAGACGGGCCCGGACATCGTCAACTTTGATGCGGTGGAATATATGGACCATTTCCTTTTGTATAAGGACCCTGTGGTACGGTTCATTGAGGGGGGCGGGGCCATTGCATGGGGGATTATCCCAACGGCCAATTTTACCGGGGAGGAATCCGTTGACAGCCTGTTTTCAAGGCTGAAAGAGGGCTTCAGGCATGTCCATGCGTGGGGCCTGGATCCGGATCAGGTCGCCCGCCGGTCTCTCCTCACGCCTGCCTGCGGCATGGGTACAATGCCTCGCGATGCAGCAACCAAGGCCATGGACCTCCTGGCACGAGTGTCGGAGAAATGCAGGGATTGGGATATGAACACCCTCCCATGACCGCAAGAGGTGTCGGCAGAAACAAGTTCTCACCCATCGGGGGAAATCTCTCCTGACCCGGGCCTCGGTCTTTTCGCAACCGGAGCTTTAACACCATCGCGAAACATGCATGGTTCACGAAGACGCACGGATACGTTCGATACTTTTGAGGTATCCGGCAATGATCTTTTGGGCGTCTGCCTCGAAAAGTTCTGCGTAGGCCTTCAAAAAATTCCGAAGATATACCGTCGGGGGAAGGCTTTCGATGTGGTCATTTTCAATGGCCTCCAGTGTGGCCACACTGATCCGTGTGACTTCGAACACATCGTCGAGGGTTATACCCACGGCAGCCCTCAGCCTCTGGAGATGATTTCCAGAAATGGCCTCCGATGAAAGAATCTCATCCACGAGTCCTTGTAGATTTCTTTCCTTGATCGCCCTCTTTATCTTCTTGGAAACGGCGTCCCCTCCGGGGCTTTTGGACGAGAAGAGGGGTGTCGGGGCGTTTTTCCGCTTTATTGCAAGAGAGGATGAATCGATAATCTTCTTGGCCACGAGGCCCTTGTCATACGCCTCCCTCTCGGTGTCGTTAATCAGTGTGGAAAAGGCATCTTCGATCCGCTGCAATATCTTTGTCCTTTCTTCTGTGGTAAAAAAGGAGTGGGCAATAATTGAATCATCCCCGTAAATGGAGAGGGCGTTGCGGTAGGCCTGTCTGATTTCAAAATGGGAGGCATTGACAGGGATTTCGAAGAGTTCGTAGTAGTTCAGATCTTCAAATTTGTGCATATTTTTCGTTGATCGCGGGTTGTTTGGCGCTGGTCGCCGTGACATGGGTGGACAGATTCTTTAGGTCTGTTGCCGTAGGGGTGTAGGCATATTTAACAACAAATATCTTCTGGCCTGTGATGGATTTGCATACCCGTTCGTCATAACCGATATTTCCCAGAAATTTGAACTGCGAATAGAAGTGCCGGTTACATACCTTTTCAATCTTTTTTCCAAGATTCATATCGGTATGACTCCGATGCTGGTTCAGGATGAGGCTGAAGGTAAACCTGTTAAGCTCTGCCTCCAGATACCCGGCCTTTTCAGGATCGCTTTTCATGACCCTGTCCACAATGTCGAGCGGGGAACTCACCACCTTGTCACTGGATTCATCTGCAATCTCTTTTATCAGGGTCGTAAAGGAATTCTGTTTGAGGATGTGCTTCAATTTCCGCAGGTAGACTGCCTTGATGAATTGAACGGTATTCTGGATGGAGGTAGGCTCGGGCGTAAGGACGAACAGGCCTTGATGGGCGGCCAGGAAGAAGTCCAATGTGTTATAGGCTGTTCCCGCGCCGAGGTCAAGCAAGACAACATCTCCCGGGAGTTGGCCGATGGCCCGGATGATCTTCTGCTTTTGGGCGTAAAACAGGTTGGCTGCCTCCAGGGAACACTGCAACGAGCTGATTAGGAAAAGCCCCGGAATATCGGTCGGTTCGGCGGTGAGCGACAGGTCCTTGACCGACTTGTTCAGAAAACGGTGCAGACCTGTCTTCGGATGGTTTCGCCCCACGAGGGTATGGAGATTGGAAGCGCCAAGGTCTAGATCAATCACTATCACCTTCTTACCGTGCATGGCGAGTGTGACACCGAGGTTCGCACAGATAAAGGTTTTCCCGCTTCCTCCCTTTCCGCCTCCGATTGCGCATATATGTGCCATTGGCTGCCCGCCTCCAGGATGTCCCTTGATGGATAGGGGCATAAGTGGCTGCAAGGACTCTTGGTGCAACCTGTTCTTGTCGTTTCACGTGCCGATTCATGCGCAGGTCGGGTCTTTCTCCCGACATGCCTGAAAGGGTCCCGACCCCGCGTGCGAGGCTTTCCGCACAGAAAAAGCCCCCTAAAACGATTGTTTACAAATAATGTTTGTGTAAGTCAAGAAAAATAGGCTGACGTCCGTCTTGATATCGTTTCGATGTGGACATTCTTTTCCAATATCCTCGATTCGAACCAGTTCATCTTCGCTCTATCAATACTATGACAGACAGGATCATCGCAATTATCAGGGGAAACGTACCGGGTTTGTGGCGCATCCGGAATGAGGGGATGCTGGTCCCCCATGTATGGCGATGATACGACAGATATCTGTTGGTTGAGGATATGGTGGGCAGGCGGCTTTATGAGTCTAACTCCCTGGGGTCGAGGTTCCTCACAGGAGAAAGACAAGGACGTTCATCGGTCTCAAGATGCCTTTTTCATCTCCATATCCTGGGCCTGGGCAACGGTGATGGCGATGACATTGACGATGTTTTCCATATCGGCCCCCCGCTGAAGGACATTGAAGGGTCTGCTAATCCCCATCAGAAGGGGGCCCACCGCCTTGGCGCCGCCCAGTCGATCCAGGAGTTTGTAGGCGACATTGGCGGTGGCCAGTTCAGGAAAAACCAGGACATTGGCCGTGTCTCCCAGCCGGTTGAAGGGATATTCCTTCTGCAGGATTTCAGCGACCAGCGCCGTATCCGCCTGCATCTCGCCGTCGATGACCAGGTCGGGGCTCTTCTCCCGGGCGATGCGGACGGCCTCTTTGACCCTTTCCGCATCGGGGTGGCGCGTATTTCCGAAGTTGGAAAAAGAGATCATGGCCACCCTTGGACTGACGTCAAAGAATCGGGCCAGTTCTGCCGCCAACACGGCGATTTCGGCCAGATCGGCGGCAGAGGGGGTGATGTTCACTGTCGGGTCGGCAAACAGGAGGGTGCGGCCCTTCGAGATCATGAGATAGACCCCGGAGACCTTCAGGACGTCTCTCCGTCGGGGGATCACCTGGAGCACCGGGCGGATGGCATCCGGGTATGAGCGGGCCACGCCGTGCACCTGACCGTGCACCAGGCCTTCGTGCACCATCATGGCGCCGAAGACATACCGTGTGCGCAGCTGGCGCCGGGTCTCGGTCATGGACCATCCCTTGCGGCAACGGAGGCGAAACAGGCTTTCCACAAAACGCTCCAGGTGGGGGCTTTTCAGGTTGTCCTCGATCTCGATGCCGTCGAGGGATACGTGCAGGGTTTCCGCGAGACCTCGGATCTCCTCCTCGTTTCCAAGGAGCACGGGTCTGCATATCCCCTCGCGCACGGCCTGATGGGCCGCGCGCAGGATAACGGGGTGGTTCCCCTCGGGCAGCACGATCCGTTTGGGGTTTTGCTGGGCTCGAATGATGACCTTGCGCATGATTTCCCGCTCCGGCCCCAACCGCGCCTCCAGTTCCTGGATGTACCGGCCCTCATCCTTCAACGGGGTCCTCGCCGCACCGCTTTCCATGGCCGCCTTTGCCACGGCAGGGGCCACGGTCAGGAGGACCCGGGTATCCAGGGGCTTTGGAATGATGTATTCCGGTCCGAATTGAATCGGCTTCCCTCCATAGGCCCGGATCACCGAATCGGGGACATCTTCCCTTGCCAGGCGGGCCAGGGCAATGACCGCCGCAATCTTCATCTCCTGATTGATAGCCGTGGCCCGCACATCCAGGGCCCCGCGAAAGATGAAGGGGAAGCCGAGGACGTTGTTGACCTGGTTCGGGTAGTCGGAGCGGCCTGTGGCCACGATGGCATCCGGACGTGCGGCCTTGGCCTCCTCGTACCCGATCTCCGGATCGGGATTGGCCAAGGGAAAGATGATCGGTCTTTCGGCCATCAATGAAAGAAGTTCGGGTGTAAATGCCCCCTTCACCGAAAGACCGATGAGGACGTCCGCCCCCCTGACCGCATCTTCAAGGGTGCGCTTCTCTGTCTCCACGGCGAAGTTTTCTTTGTAAGGGTTCATGCCCTTTGTTCGCCCTTTGTAGATGACCCCCTTGGAATCCACGAGAAAGAGGTTTTCTTTTCTGACGCCCAGGGTCATATACATCCGGGCCGAGGCCATGGCCGCTGCGCCTGCGCCGTTGACCACGACCCGCAGCTCTTCCATGCGCCGCCCGGTCAGCTCGCAGGCATTGAGGAGGGCCGCGGCGGAGATGATGGCGGTGCCGTGCTGATCATCGTGGAGCACGGGGATGGACATCCGTTTCTTGAGTTCCTCCTCGATATAGAAGCAGTCCGGGGCCTTGATGTCCTCCAGATTGATGCCGCCGAATGTGGGCTCGAGGAGCGCTACCGTGCGGATAAACGCATCCGGATCCATGGTATCGATCTCGATGTCAAAGACATCCAGGTCTGCAAACCGTTTGAATAGAACTGCCTTCCCTTCCATCACCGGTTTTCCGGCCAGGGCCCCGATATTGCCCAGACCCAGGACTGCCGTGCCGTTTGAAATGACGCCGACCAAGTTGCCACGGGAGGTGTAATCAAATGAAAGCTCCCCGTTTTTCTGGATCTCGAGACAGGGGACGGCAACGCCCGGCGTGTAGGCCAGGCTCAGATCCGATTGAGAGAGACAGGGTTTTGTGGGCGTTACCTCGATCTTGCCGGGTCGAGGTTCCTTGTGATACCGAAGTGCCTCATCATGGAGCGTCATGGTTGGTTCTCCCTTATGTCTATGGTGTGTGGGGGACGGGAACACCACAAACCTGCACACACGTTTAGCCGACCGAATATCCGTTATAACGGGGACTCTAAGCCCTTAAAGGGTGACGAAAAAACAGACTACCCCAAATCAGACGGATGAGGGTTCTATCACCGCAGGGCAAAGCGCTCCGTATGAATACGCCTTCTCGGGACCCCCAGGCCGGAAAGGGCCTTCCCGACGTCTTCCATCATCGGCAGGGGGCCACAGACAAAATACTCCCCTTTGGCGAGGTCCCCCACATGCCTTTCCAGCATCCCCCTATCGATGCGGCCCTTTTCACCCGGCCAGTCTCCCTGTCTGGAGAGGATATGGACGACCTTCAGAGAGGGCATGTCAGAGACCATGCTGTCCAGTTCGGCCCTGAAGGCGATGTCCTTTTCCGTTTTGTTCCCCCACAGCAGGATGACCTCTTTACGGAGGTCCCGGTCCTTCATGTACCTCAGCATACTCAGAAAGGGGGTGATGCCGATCCCTCCGGCAATGAATATCAGGCGATCCGCGTCATGGTGGACGAAACTGAACACACCGTAGGGGAGGTCCATGTAGGCCGGATCAGAGGGCTTTGTCTCGCCCAGGCCGGATGTGAAGTCTCCCACTGCCTTGGCGCAGATGGAAAGCCCTTTCTGCGTGGGGCTGGACGCGATGGTAAAGGGGTGAGACGCCGATACCCGACCCTCTCTCTCGATCCGGACAAACATGAACTGCCCGGGAACATAGTCGGGGTGATCCCCTTCAAAATCAAGGCGCCAGATATCGTCTGTCTCCTGTGTCACATGGCTCACCCTCAGGGGATGTCTTTTGAATACATGGTGCTGCCGGATCTTGTGGATTACAACCGCCAGGTAGATGAGGACCAGGATCGCCCAGAATCCCCTCATAGTGCCCCGCTGCAGGGTGCTTCCCATGAGAAAGCTGTGAATAAAGACCAGTGGCAGGATGAGGTAGCCGATGCGGTGAATCCGCTTCCACGACTCATAGCTCATGGGAATTCTGCCGTAGAGGAGGGCCGACCCTGCCGTGGCCCAGACAAGCAGAATGGCGATCAGGCCCAGGACCTTCAAAAATCCGATGGGTGCAGCATACCCCTGAAGCCTCTCAGAGACGAAGATCAGGACCGGATGGGACGTTGTGAGCGCCAGGATGATCCCCCCGCATATCCTGTGGATGCCAAAGAGACGATCAAGCCCGATCCCTCTTTCGATCCATTTGATTCTGGAACTGAGCACGTATTGAAAGACAAGGAGGACGAACCCCGTGAGCGCAAAGAGGCGCCCCGCATCATAAAGATGGACCGGCCACGGTAAACCGCCGGTCAGCATGCGGGACCAGAAAATGATCGGCATGGCGACGGATAAAGCCATGAATATGAGGAGCAGGGCCTTTTTCATGGGGGAATCCATTCCGTGGCTTTCAAATCAGAAGGGTTATTCCTTCAGTACCGCCTTCGCGATTCCCAGGTCGTAGGCCTGCCTGGGATTGAAGTCGTTTTTATGCTGATACATGGCCTGTGCCTGGATGATGGCGTCGTAGGGAACCCACCCGTGCTGTGCCCACAGTTCCGGGTCGTCTATGTTCCAGAGCCTGAAATAGACCATGTCGTCCTTGTCCTGGACATACATGCGCACCTTCTTGTTTTGAGGAAAGGGGTAGTAATATCTGCCCCGGTCATCTTTCATTGTTTTTCCTTTCTCTTGTATGTCTTGCTTTTGTGATTAGCAGATGGTCATGCGCTTAAGGCCTCTATCCTGTTCGCAGAACACTTCAATCCATCAACCCCCCAACCTCTGAACTCTTGAACCTCTGAGCGCTTACCTTCTTTCTGTATCTGAAGAGGGCCGCCATACATTCCACGGTCC
>JAWOIH010000285.1:0-19535 GCA_046484725.1 Candidatus Desulfacyla sp.
CTCCGACCCAGCCAGTGCCTATTTCCTGGTGAGCGACGACGCCCAGGATGAGATCAGCGGAACCGGCAAGAAAAGGGTGAAATGCCTCGCCTATGGGCATCGCTTTTTGGGTGAATTCTATGACAGATGCCCGAAATGTGACAGTCTCAACACGGAAGAGGTCTTGTCATTTATCGATGATGGAGATGAGCGTGGTGACATCCCTAATATGAAATGCCTTTCATGCGGTCACACATTCGTTGGCGAAAGCTATGACCGTTGCCCGGAATGTTTCAGTTCTGATCCTGAGCAAATGACTGAAGAAAATCATGATGGATTTTGGTGAGAACGGCTGAAGGTGACCTGAGTTTTCCAGAAGATATATGCCAAATCCCCCGACCTGACAGTACCGCAGTTTTAAAGAGTGCCGGTTAACCTGGGCGATACGGTCAGCGGGAAAATGAGTATCGCCTTTGCCCTGACAGCGCCTGACGCGGGGTGTGATGCCCCGGCCGTCAAGACCTTTTATATCCAGAGATGTGCAAGCGCCCTTGAATATGGGGGGAGAATCGGTTATGGTGTTGGGCGGAAAGGAGAACGCAATGAAACAGATAACAGAGGCCCTCTATTTTATTCCGGGCCAGGATGACATGATCCCTGATTCCCATGTCTACCTCATCGGCAGGCCCGAATCAAAGGACCTGACCGTTGTGGATGCCGGGTTGATGGGCAAGGGACAGTACAAGATTGAATCGATCCGGAAGGCCGGGATCCGGCTCACGGATATCAAAAGGGTTATTATGACCCATACCCATCTGGACCATATCGGATGCCTCGGAGAAATCTTCCAGGCGATACCGGATGCCGAACTCTGGGTCCATAGGGCAGAGGCCCTTCTTCTCGAACAGGGGGATGAACGGGCGGTGTACGGGATGGACATGTTCCAAAGCATGTGCCAGGCCCAGTACGGGATCCGGCCGGGGGCCTTTACGTTTCAGGTCCATCGCAAACTCGAAGGAGGGGGCGAGACCCTGGATCTGGGTGGAACGGCCTGGGAGGTGCTCCATATCCCCGGCCATTCCGCAGGGAGCATCGGCCTGTATAACCGCCAGGACAAGATCCTGATCCCCGGAGACACGGTGTATGCGGATTATGCCATCGGCCGTTTTGATCTCTACGGCGCCAGTGGCGCGCAACTCAAGGACTCTCTCATGGAATTGGCAAAGCTGGATGTCGATATCCTCCTGCCGGGACACAACCGGATTGTGGAGGCGGTGCCCCCGGGGTATATCCTCGAAACGGCCAGGCAGTGGGAGCCGTATCTGTCCTGAAGTTTTGGAGGTTACAAGGTTCAGGGTTCAGGGGTTGAGAGGCTGCCGGGCGCTTGTGGAGACAGGTTATCCTGTTCGGCGACTATTTTAAGCGCTTCGAAACAATCGGCGCTCAGCTACGGCGTGCTGAGGTCGTGAAAGAGCGGATGGCGGCGATGAGGTCTTTCGCCTTCTGGATCAGGGGATTTCTGATCCGGACCGTTACATAAAGGTCTCCGGCCTCTCCGCCGGCGCGGCCGCTCTCTCCCATCCCCTTCAGGCGCAGTTGCTGTCCGGACCTTATATTCGGGGGGATGGTCACCAGCAGTTCCTTGCCCGTTTTTCGGCAGGAATACTGTATTTTACCGCCAAGCCGGGCCAGCGGAGGGGAGATGACAATACTGTCTTGCAGGTCCGTCCCCTTTTCGGGCAGTTCAATGCCCCATTTCTTTTTGAGCCCGTATCGGATCAGCCTGCCCAGATACCCGCCGAGCAGGGCGCTTCCGCCGGCGCCCGGTCCGCCCACAAAGACCCGGCCAAAGGCCCCCGGCCTCCTGAATTCAAAGGTCCGATATCCGGCGCCGTAGGATTCCTTGAAGACGTCGTCAAATCCCCTGAAGCCGAAGGCCCGGCTCAATTCCTCAAATATTTGCTGGATATCCGAGCCCCTGAAGATATCCTGATCGGAATAGGTCTGTCTGAACTGGCCGTAGGCCGATGATCCATAGGCCTGTCTGAGCGCGTCATATTCGCTTCTCTTTCGGGGATCGGATAGCACGGCGTAAGACTCGTTGATCTCTTTCATCCGGGCCGCCGCTTCCGGGCGGTCTTTGTTCCTGTCCGGGTGGTGCAACAGGGCCAGACGACGGTATGCGTCCCGGATCTCTTTCTGGCCTGCTTCCTTTTTCAATCCCAGGATGTCGTAATAATCCTTTTGTTCCATAGCCTTCTATTTTCCAAGGGGGTATCGATCCACCCCCTTTTTTCAGTCATCTTTGCCATTCAAAACCTTCCCATCCGGTGAAGATAGTGATAGGCGACGATGCCGACAGTGGTGGAGAGGTTCAGGCTCCGAACCTTCCCCCAGATCGGTATGGCATAACAGGGATACGATTCTCGAATAGCCAAAGGCAACCCCCCGGTCTCCTGACCGAATAGGAGGTAGTCTCCCCTAGATACCTTCGCATGGGTATAGGGCGTGGATACGTGCCGGGTAAAGGCCAGCAGCTGTCGTCGCATATCCATACCTGCGAGGAATGTCTCAAAGCTGGGGTGGTATTGGACATCTACTTCGTGCCAGTAGTCCAGGCCGGCACGCTTGAGATGCCGGTCGTCCACCCGGAAGCCCAGCGGATGGATCAGGTGAAGCCGCATCTCGGCGGCCCCGCACAGCCGGGCGATGTTCCCCGTGTTGGCGGGGATCTCGGGCTGGTAGAGAACCACATTCAGGTGGGGATCTTCAAGTTCTCTGTGTCTGATGGCGGCAATATCACATGTCATGAAAAGAAGTGACTAAAGTGGGCTAAAGTGTGAAATGCCTAAAGTTGAAAAATGGTGCCAGGCAATCCCGCTGACGGGATTTTCATTTCGCCACAACCGGCATCCAGCAACGATTATCCACCCATCCACTCATCCAGGATCCAGTCCCATCCGAGCGTTACTATTCCAGAAACAGTCTTTTCCGATCAATCGTGTAACCCGTACCGACCCTTCGCAGTTCCCGGTTGAAGTCCATGGCCTCCCTGGAGAGGCTGTTGATCCCCTTGATCGTATAAAACTGTAGATATTCAGGTTCACACGGGGCCTCGTGGAGTTTGAGACCCTCATATCTCTTTCCCTGGAGGGCCTTCCGCTTGAGGAATTTATAGTCGTAGACCTCTTTAAAGGTCACACTCCCGATGGGGCCGAAGGTGATGTCATCCCCATAAAGCCAGGCGTAGAAATCCTCGCGGTTGTTCTGCACCCAGATCTCCTCGGCCACCCGCGAGTCTGTGTGACGAAAGGCGATATAGTACTGGACGCCCATGACCCGATCATCACCGTCCCCTTTCAGATCAAACACATCGTAGCAGTGCGAGAGACTGCGGTAATGGACGATCCCCTCCATTCCCTCTGATGTGGAGGGGAGCATCTCCCTGAATTCAGTCAGATGCCCCGAGTTGAGACGGGTGCAGCCATGGGATACGGGCCCCCGGCTCGTGATGGCCACCCGCGAAAAGGGCTTGCCATTGCGACTCCCCTGGGCCATTTTGGCCCACTCCTTTGGCAGCAGAGGGTGTCCGCCTATCCAGCAACTGATGCCGGTATTGTGGATCGCATTGTATGCAATGCCGCCCCCGTACTCGTAGGGGAGCATCGGCATCAACCCGTAATACCCGGCCGAAGAGATGTAGTCCACCATGCCCAGGAAGCCTTTCCCGTGTCTTCGGGGGATCAGCCGCCAGATGCCGGTGGTGGTATACGCGGGCATGACCTTTCCCTCATGCGTCGTGGTGGAATCGTGGGTTCCCGCAGGATAGATGGATGTAAATTCATAATAATCCAAGACATCGTCCTTGACGGGGTAGATGTGATGGGTGATGGAATGGAAAAACTCCCTTGCCAGAGGTCTGAACTCGTCCATCTTGTCGCCCCGGGCCAGTTCGACGAGTCTGGCCAGGGCAGACTCCTGTTCTTGTGTCAGATCATCTAAGAAAATGCGATGGGGGAAAAATTCATTGACAAGGTCCAGTCTGGTCTGCAGGGTTTGAGGGGGCGGCGATGTCTTCAGCAATTGGGCGAAGTCACCACACATCTGATTGAAATTCTTATGGATATGAAACAGGCGTCCTGGGTTGAGCTTGTCCATGTAGGCCAGGTTCAGTTTTTGCCATTCCTCAGGCGGCATCTCTTTCCTTTTAGCGACCAGGTCACGGAGTTTTCCATCCTTCACCTTTTCGTGATACGTTTCCCAGGCCATATTGGATGTCAAGTTAATGATCTTTCGCTCAATGAGTTCCTGGCAAAGATCGTGCCGGGTCACCTGATCGGGGAGATAATTTAAAATGGTCTCATCCGGCAGAACCATGCGGACACGGACCTGATTCCCGCGTCCCAGATGAATTTTGACTCGTTCTTTGTCCTGGACCCGTGGAACAAATCCGGTGTAAAAGTTGGGGTCATAATTGTTGAAGAACACCCCGAATGGCTCACCGTTGGTCCACCTGTCGCGACTCAGGGCATGGGCCGACAGTGGAAGCATTCCCACCAGCAGAAAAACAAGCGAGATCCGTAAACGCCATTTGTTGATCATACGTCATCTCCTTTCGAGGCTGCCATAAAATAGACGATGGGTTCCGCCTCAGTCCTCCATAAATCCCCACCCTCTTGTCTTGTGGTGATCCGTACGTACGCCCGCAGGTCAGTCTGCGGCAAAGAAGGGATTCTCAAAAGGCTGTACGGCTGGTCTTTGTCCTCATGGTTCGGGGCATGAATAACCCGTATCCTTCCACTCACCTCCGGTCGGACTCGGCCTCCGAGATGTTTGATATATTCGACGAGGATTTCCCTCTGGGGCGTGGACGAGTCAAACCGGTCAAACCCTTCCAGGAAAACCTTATACCCGTCGCCGCCGCTGGCCAGGTAGGAATTGGTCGCGATCCTGTACGTCTTTTTCGGATCGATTGCGTTTCCGTCGATACGGATCTCTTCACATTTTCCGGTCAGACGGTTTATGATCAGACGAACGCCGCGGGATACCTGTGGAAAGGCGCCTTCACCGGGCTGAATGGAAGCTGCATAATCAAAAAGCGATGTCACCTCCTTCCCTTTCAGGCTCAGGACAACCGCCGTGCTGTCAAAGGGGAGGACGTCGAAGACGGTCTTTTTCTTGATAGGACCTTCAGGGATATCGGCCCTGACAGCGCCCGCGTTTGTAAATGCGAAGTCGGGATTGAATTTTCTCATGTACCATAAGACGGAATCCGTCACCAGATCTCCCAGGGCGGTCTCCTTTTTCCTCTGATGTTTGTTCCAGAACGTGCCCTCGGCGTAACCGATCTGTTCCGACAAAAATGACTCCACCTTGTCCAAATAGGGCTGCAAGAGCTTCAAAAGGACGGGATCTTCCACGATCTCCCTGCCGATATATTCATACGCCCGGCTGCCATTCGGTTTTCTTACCGGCCTTTTGAGGTTTATCGGAATCAATTCCATTTTGTAATCGATCACCTGCTGGTCACGTATCCAGAGGTCGATCCTCCCCAAAACGACCCCGTATTCCCACGCCTGGACAATCAACGTACGGGATCCGGAGGCATTGTTCCTTACAACTATCGGCTCATCCAGCCTGGTGTGGGTGTTGCCGTCAACAATGAGATCCAGGCCGCTGACCTGGGCGGCCAGCCGCCTGGATCCGCGTGATGTGTCTCCATAGACCCCCAGATGGGTCAGGGCGATCACAATATCCGCCTCGTTTCTCAGGACCGGGACCAAGACCTGGGCTGCCTCCACCTCGTCCTGGAACACGATATCCCTGATGTTCTGAGGGTTCCCGGTAACCCGCGTCTCGCTGGTGGTAAGGCCGAATATCGCAACCTTGAAGCCCTCGAACTGCCGGATAATATAGGGCGTTCCCACATAGTTTCCTTCCCGGGTCCTCACATTGGCAGACAGGAAGGGAAACCGCGCTTTGGCCATCTGCGCCGTCAGGACCTCCATCGGGTTGTCGAACTCATGATTGCCTAACACCATGGCATCATAGCCGATGTAATTGTAGCCCACGATGTCCGGCTCCGCCTTGAAGAAGTCCGACTCCGTGCCTCCGGTATTCAGGTCCCCGCCATCCAGCAGGAGGACATTCGGGCTTTCCTTCCGTATTTCCTTTACCAGCGTCGCCCTTGCCGGCAGGCCCCCGACGTCAGGGATCGTACCATACTGAAATTTAACCGGATGCCCATGCGTATCGTTGGTATAAAGGATCACCAGATGATGCAGGGAGGCATGACGGTCTGGTTCAGACGCAAGGGCGGGGCCAGTCCAGAGGCATCCATAAAGGGCAAATAACCACAACCAGACATATCGCTTCAGCTTCCAGCCTGACCTGAAACGGTTCATTTGTTTTCTCCTTTTGTCCTTCGACGAACAAAACCCAGCACAACAATCGAACCGCCGTATAATCACGCTGGATGTTGCAATGGAAAAGCGCTGATGATATAGTGCTCTCAATGTGTGCAATGACTGTTAACCGACTGTTGTTGGATTGTAGATTTTTTAGGAGGGGTGTTCAATGAAAAAGTTGCCCTGGATGCTGATCCCCCTATGTCTATGTGTCGTTGCCGGTCCCGTATCTGCAGAATTGACTCCAAAGGAAAAGAAGGAACTGCGCCTCACCTACAAGGTGATCGAGGCCAAGCTCAAGGGTCCCTTTGACATTAACACATGCACCTGCACCAACGGCAGGCTGGCGCCGGTGGCCGACAAGGACATGCGGGTACGCCCAAATCCCTGCATGGAACTGGAAGGGGTGGGCCAGCTTTTCTGTTCGGCCTATCGGAACGATTTAGCCAAGAAACTGGCCCGGCACGGGGTATATGTGGGCAATATCTTTTCTAATGAGGTGTTTCTGTGGGATGAAACCCCTGACCATCACCGTGTAGCCCAGGGATTTATCCTGGAAAAATACTACATGGAGACCCATCCGGATTCCAAACTCACCATGGCCCGGGCCTATGGCGGCATATCCGGCAGCGAGTTCGAGGTCAGGTACGCCCCCGTATTTTTTGCCAAATATTATGCCCTCGACGACTGGAAGGACTTTCACAACTACCTGCTGCAATACGAATTGCAGAGACGGTTCTTCTGTAAGTGCAACCTGTCCTTGATCAATGACGTGCGGAACCTCTCACTGGTCATGTATCGTAACTACAAACCGTTCAAACCAGTGAAAGACCTGGTCCACAACCGCCTCTCTTCCGGGTCCATTCCACTTATCGAGGAGTTTCAGAAGAAGCACCCCCAAGACAAGGCAAATGCGGGTAACTACAGCAAGTTGATTGAGCTGGTCCGAAAGATGACCCATGTGGATCAAGGCCAGCTGAAAGAGTACCTGCCGGGGATTTCCGACAAGGGCATTCAGGACCTGCTCCAAACGGTTCTCGACATTCCCTGGAATGCACCCCTCAGGCTTCTCCACATGCTGGGGGACCTGGTGGCAACATCCAGGCAAACCGTAGCGGCCAGGCAGATACCGCCTGAAGAGGCCGTCACATTGATCAACCTGAATGTCTCAGCCAACCTGCTCATGCTCATGACCACGAATCGACTCATGGAGGCGGACCGGGACTGGACTGTGAGGGAACTTGTCGGCATCCTCAAGGATACATCGGCCGGCAGCTACGGGGCCGGTCTGATGAGTCGCCGGGAGTACGAATCCGGGACCTCATCCTTGAATAGGCTCCTCAATAAGAGGGATCTCACCATCGGCCAGGCCTACCGCACCCTCAACCGGGCCAACCTGGTGGTGGAATGGGCCCAGGCCTCCATACGGACGGCATTTTCAGACGTGTGGGAGCCATGGGTGTATCTTTTCCCCGAGGTTCAGCGCATCAATGACGACATCATCCGTTCCTCGCCCCTCATGGCATATGCCGATATCATCACGTCCCTTCGAGGACACTTGCTGACCAAATTGGATCTGAAGCATCATATCATCGGGGAAACCTGCGTGCAGGGGATTCGGGCGTTGAACCCCGGTCTCGCCCTGGGACCGCTGGCCTTTTTCAACGAATCAAATCCCTATACCCGCGACAATATCCTTGCCCTGGAGACCACCAATGCGGAACTGGAGCCGGTGGCAGGCATTATCACCAAGGACGAAGGAAACGTGGTCTCTCATGTGCAGCTGCTGGCCAGGGCCCTCGGCGTGCCCAATGCCGTCTTCCTGAATGCCCTTTACAGCCGATTGAATGCCGTGAAGGGGAAATCCCTTTTTTATGCCGTGACGCCCATGGGCCGAATCATTCTCAAGGAAGCCGACAAGATGGACCCGGTGGACAAAGAGATCCTGGCGGAATACCGGAAAAACGTCAAGCGGACCCAGGACGCGGACATAAAAGGGCAATCCGGAAAATTGATGATAGACGCGGGACGCCTGGACCTCAAGGAAACGCGGGTGCTCCCTCTCCAGGATGTCAGGCGGAAGGATTCAGGGGTTGTCTGCGGGCCCAAGGCCGCTTTTTTGGGAGAGCTGACATATCATTTTCCCCATAATGTGGCCCGCGGGGTCGTCATCCCCTTTGGCATCTATGCAGCACACTTCGAAGAGGCGAGGGTGGTCTTGCCTGAAGGCCTCAAGGGCAAGGGGATTGCAAAGACCGGACAAGCCCTGGCGGCATTTGTGCGCGGCACATACGATACGTTTTTTAATAAATTGCTCCAGGACCCCGCCATGTCATCGGCGCAACTGGCTGAATGGATACAGCCAAGGCTGAAGGTTATTCGGCATTCCATCGAAAAGATCGACCTTGCCCCGGCCTTTGTGCAGGCCCTGAGAGAACAGCTCGCCGCCCAGGGCCTTTTCGCCGACAGCAAGGCCGACCGCCTGCGGGGCGTCTTTGTCCGTTCGGACACCAATGTGGAGGACATGCCCAACTTCAACGGCGCGGGACTTAACCTGACCATCTTCAACCTCATGACCTTTGCGGACGTACTGGAAGGGATCAAGGCGGTGTGGGCGTCTCCCTTTACCTATCGTTCCTTTTCCTGGCGCCAGACGGTCATCAGCGATCCGAACCTGGTATTTCCTTCCATTGTGGTCCTGGAATCGGTGCCGTCGGAAAAATCCGGTGTGCTGATCACCGCGGATGTGGATACGGGCGACCCCACGCGCATGACCATTGCCACGGCCGAAGGCGTGGGGGGCACGGTGGACGGGTCCCCTGCCGAGACATTGCTTTACAACAAAAACGAAACCGTACTGTTGAACCAGTTCAAGTCGCCCACCCGGCGAATGCTGATTCTGGAGGGAAAAGGCGGCTCGCTAATGGTTCCCTCCACAGGTTCCGAGCGAGTCCTCACAGACGATGAACTGAGGGCCCTTGTGGCGGCTGCTGAAAAGATTGGACAGGAGTTCACCCCTGAAGCGGGTGTTGACGGCAGTCCCCTGCCTTGGGATATCGAGTACGGCTTTGTCAATGGAAAGCTCTTTCTCTTCCAAACCCGCCCGTTTGTCGGCAACAGCGATCTGAGAAATCTGCCGGCCCTCACCGCCCTGGACAAGGGGATGAAGGAAAAGGAACAACAGCCTTTTTCGCTTGAGGAGAAGGTCGCGTGGCAGCGCTGATACGCCGCATTTCGCGACATGCCGGCCGATGGCAGTCCCTCTCCCCGCGAAGCGTGAGAAGACTGATCCTGGTTGCATCCACCGGCATTTTTCCGCCTGAACGTCGCATGCAACAGCAGAATTCAGACACCGGTTCCCTCAATCCGTCATGCTTTTGGGGCCACAGAGATATGACTCACTGCGAGGTCTAAAAATGAATGGGAGCAAGCGATGGGGTGCGGGCTTCTTCTCTGCAGTCGAAGAGAAAAAAGGCGTCTTTCTGCCGATTTTCGGGTGCTTTTTTCTGATCTTGTTCAGCTACAGCTTCATCCGGCCGGTCTGCGAGTCTCTCTTTCTCTCCTCCTGGGGGGCGTCCAAAATGCCCCATGTATGGATCATCTCGGCCGCGGCCACGGCTGCGGTGGTCTGGGTCTACAACAAATTTGTCGGCTCTAACCGACCTTACCGCCTCTATGCAGCAAGCAATTTTATAGCAATCGCCTTTTTCCTCCTGTTTTACGTGTATTTCTCTGCGAAAAATAGAGGATTTGCCCTTACGGCCTTTATTGTAAAAGACATCTATGTGGTCATTCTTATCGAACAATTGTGGAGCTTTTGCGATGCCACGTTTTCTGAAAACGAGGGCAAGACGCTGTATGGTTTTCTGGCCGGGGCATGTTCCATCGGCGGGATTGCGGCGAGTGTTTTGACAGTCAATCTGGCGTCTGTCTTGGGCTCCAATAACCTCTTGTTTGTGGGCTGCGGCGCCTTGCTGGCAGGCGTCTCGCTGTTCGGTTACGCCAATAAAAAGGGTGCCGAGACCTTGAACAGGGCGCAGCTTGATGACGGCGGTAATCGTTCGAAAGACCGTCCGTTGGAAAAAGGGGCCGAGGGACACCGGAAAAAGGAGAAACGGACCGTCATCTGGGGCGGTTTGGATGTGGTGTTCAAGTCAAAATACCTGATCCTGATATGCATCATGCTGATGTCAAGCCAGTTTGTGACGGCGTTGATCGGTCTTCAGTTCAACCAGGTCCTGGAGGTTCAGGTCACAGAACTGGACCTGAGGACCGCCTACCTGGCCAAGTTCTACGGCGCAACCAATGTGATATCGTTGATCCTTCAGTTTGTGGTCAGTGCACCCATTCTCCATTTCCTGGGGTTGCTGCTGTCGCTGTTGCTGGTGCCGGCCATCATGGGCGCCGGATCTTTCGCCTTTTTCTTCCTCCCTACAATGACCGTTTTGTTCGGGACGCGAGTGGCCAACAAGAGCCTGACCTATTCACTCTTTCGCGCCGCCAAGGAGATCCTCTACATCCCTCTGACCTATATCGAGAAATACAAGGGCAAGGCGGTCATTGACATGTTTATATACCGCTTTGCCAAGGGGGGCATCGGTGTCGTTATTATCGGCTTTCAGGCCGTGATGCCCGTGACCCCCTTCACCATTAACTATATGATCATCGCACTGATCCTCATATGGATGCTGATGGTCCCGCTTTTAATTGCTGAGTACAAGGGCCGGGAACTTGCAGGTTCACCAGGATAATATCGGAATTAAAATGACAACATTGATTATACGCTTCTGCATGGGGAGGCAACTACTTGCCTTCACTATCCTTTTATGTATAACAGGCTGGGTCGTTCAGGCCGCCGGAGCCTCAACAGATAAGACCCCGGATCAGAAGACGACGGAGGCCCAGCCTCCCGGCGTCTATTTCTACCGACTGGAGCCTTCCTTTTATACGGGCTTTGCTCCCCGATGCCAGGAACCGGAGCGGATTCACATCCATCTGGGCCGCGGCAATCAGCTTCGCGTGACCGTTGTCTTGTCAGATCGGACCCTCGATAACTACCTGCCCGATCTGGCGCTCCGGTACCGCACTTACGATCAGCTTATCAAAGACGGGACCCTCACGCTGACCCAGAATAGGGGCTTTGAAAAGTTCAGTTCCGTCATCATGGAACAAGACATCCTGAGACTGGCCGGTCTTCAAAAGGAGATGGATGCGGCGGGGTTCCGTAAGCTTGGTCTTGAGATGCTTGAAAAACTGAATCCGGGACGGGTTTTTCATATTCGGATCGATTTTGATCGGGAAATGCATGACTGGTCATCCCTTCTGAACCCATATCTGGGGAAAAAGCCCTCCATGGCCGAATGCCTCGACCTGATCAATCAGATGCTTCCCACACGGATGTGGCTTTCCGAGTTATTTGCGGGATTAAGGGCCAAGCTGAATCGGGCCATCACCCTGTATGCGATATATGAAGAAGGTCAAAGAGGGAAGATCTTCTGGGATAAATTCTATGCGGCAGCAGTCGATCTGTTTGAAACCGCGACAGGAGGCATATATGCCCTGAAAGGGACTGCTCTCGATTTCTATGAGTTTACGGCCATCTACCCTGTGGGGACCGCCAATGCGTTCACCCAGCACGAAGGACAAAGCATCCCGCAGTATCCATATCCGGGCAAGCGTCCCCTCACCCATCACCAGCGGACCAGGGTGGTAGACCACATCCCCGACATCCCCTGTTACGGGTATTTGCCCTGGATTCCGTATATGCACGTGGGCGAGAGGCTTCACAACTCCTTCCACACCCTCTGGTTCAATATCGACACCCGCACCAACGGGTTTATTCCAAAGGAATGGAAGAACAATACCCGGGACAGCCGGACCGGCCAACCCTATCCCCACCTGTGGCTCCTCAGCCGGGGGCCCATGAGCCACGGCTGCACCCACGTGAACGCCGGCCATATTTCAGAACTTCGGCAGATGCTTCCTTCCAGCGAAGCGTTGCTGGGGAAGGTGGCGACCTATCGAAACCAATCCGATCAGTTCGATGTGTTTGATATCGACGGGGATGGGCAGTTAGAGGTCATGGGTGTGAAATATTTTTACGCCTACTCGCTCAAGGGGAAAAAGCCGCACCAGATGAGGGCCCCCTCGGACCGGAAATCCTTCTACAAGTGGCTCTACCAAAACGGCTACCATTACGCGCCTGACGGAAGGGTGGTCTTTGAAAAGGCCCCGACCTCTAAATTCATTGGAAAAAGGGCTGTCAGGGGGGAAGTATATAAAAATATACCATTGTATGAGGCTGCTAATGAACCGGAGACCATTCAATTTTACAAACCGACCAGCATCCCCTTTGTGAGGGAGTTGAGACGCGTCAGTGTTGCCTATCCTCTCAACCGCAACATCTTGAAGTTGGATGAAAATTAAGAGAAGGGCGGGGCCGGGAGCGTCCGGGTCCCCTGTTGTATCGGGCCGCCATGTCAGATCATACCATTGCCAACCGCCGTCACGTCCAGCTGATTGTTGCGTTATGCCTCTTCGTTTTTTTCAACATCACTTGTTTTACCCTTGTCACCTCTTTTACCAAAAGCAACTTTCTGACGGCCATTCAGACATCTCCCGTCTTTAAAGACGTCTACAATCAGAGACCTTACTTTTTTCTCTACGGGCTTTCCGGCGTCTGCTTTATCCTCTTCTATCTCATCTATCACATGCTAAGCCCAAGGACCTCCTTCGAATACCGCATCAAAAGGGAACTCCTCTTTCTCTCCGGCGCATCATTGGCCCTCTATCTCCTCCCTTTACTGCTCCCAGGGTTTGAGCAGAGGTTTCTACCGGCCGCCTTCTATTTTATTATCTATGACATTTTAGACGACCTGATCCTTGTTCAGACCTGGACCCTGATCAATTACGCCATCGATATTCGTCAATCCAAGAAGATCCAGAACCTCTTTCTCTTTTCAGGGGGGGTGGCCGCGTTTATCTCAGGCCGGGGCATTATCCGGCTTGTCCCGGAAAACAATGAGACTTTCTTTCTCCTTCTGGTCCTCCTTTTCTCAGGCATCAGCTACCTGATCGTGACCTATATTTTTTTCCGCCACCGCGACCGGATCTTCACCACCTTCTCTACCGAAAAGATGCGGTTTAAGACCCTTTTTACCTCTCAAAAGAAATATGGCATCATCCGGTCCATCATCTACCTGACGGTCCTTGTGGGGATATTCAATCTTTTCTTCAAGGTCCTCTTCGACACCCAGGTCAACGTCCGATATCCGGTTGCGGCCACCGTGGCCACGGCATCGTTCGACCCGTTAACGATGCCCGATCCCAAGACCGAATTCATCGGTCAGTACAAGGCATTCATCAGCATTTTTCAGGTGGCCCTGCAACTCCTATTTATCTATTTCTTCTCGAGGCTCTGGCTGAACGGACGCATCCTCCTGTCCTACCCGCTGATCCTGATCCCCATCCTTGTGTTCATCCTGGGGGTGTACCTCGCCCGCCGACCCGGGCTCGAAGGCGTTTTATTCTGGAGCACGATCGTCGCCTGCGGCGCCAACGAACTCATACGACGAATTATCTTTGACGCCGCCTACCAATTGCTCTTGTTTTCCATCCCTGAAAAGCTGTGCAACGCCCTGAGGATGTATGCCAAACTCCTGATCAAGCCATGGCTCGTCATTGTCATCTGCGCATTTTTTGTGGCGATCCCCCCGCAGACGAGCCCTTTTTTGATTTATTGCATCCTCATTATACTGTTTCTTGGTCTGATGACCGCCGTGGTATTGCGAATTCCCAATGCATATATCTCTGCCCTTAAGCGGTCGGTCCTCCGCAGACTTCCGGTGGAGCGTTCCATGGACTCGTTAGTGGGACTTGAGACCAACTACATCGTGGAGCAATACCAAAAAGTGGTGGCCGAAAGCGATGATCGGTTCGGATATCTCTATATCCTCAATATCATTCGAAACCACTACTCACCTGACCTAAATCCCATTCTAAGCGCACTCCTTGAAAGCAGGGATAGAGAGGTGCGTTTGGAGGCGGTTGCCGTAGTGACCGAACTGGGCATTCAGAAACTCATAGGCCAGGTAGAGGATCTCTTTGTTCGGGAAACAGACCCGGATGTGAAAAAGGCCTGTCTCAAGGCAGCGGCATGGGGCCCCTTCGACGAAACCCGCGTTCGGGAATGGACTCGCATGGATCTTCCCATAGACCTCCGTAAATATGTGCTTGCGGCCGCATATCGAACGGGATCATCAGGGCTCAGAGAACTTGCGGTTCAGGAGGCGGCCGCTCTCTCCCATTCCACGGACCACGACGCCGTGCTGGCCGGCATCTGGCTCATCGGCGAGTTAAGGCTTTCACGCCTGTCCGACGGCATACCGCGCCATGTCGACATGGAAGACCAGAGGGTAAGCCGGGTTATTCTTGAGGCCGCGGCCAAGTTGGAAGATTTCGAATTATTCACCTCCTGCATTCAGCATCTGGGCTCTGCGCGGATTGTCAATGACGACATCTTTTATCGTAGCTTGGCACGGTTCGGCGACCGCTCTTTTGAGGTCATCTCGGACATGATCGAGATCATGATCCAGTCCAAATCCCATTTTGAGCTTAAGAAATGCCTCAGGACCCTGCGGCTCATCCCTTCCCAGCATGCCTTGGATTTCCTGGCAGACGTTCTTCATCGCTTTAATGTCCCCCTGATACGGGAGGAGGCCCTCAATTGCGTGGCCAACATCAAGACATCGGAACCGAACCTGGACTACAGCATCTTTATGGAAAGACTGCCTCAAGAGATCCGTCACTGCATGACATACTGTGCGTATCACAGAGCGTTCATGTCATCCATTCCTGACAGCCTGGTATTGATTGAACTGGAGCGAAATATTGAACATCGGGTCTGGTCCATATTTAAGATATTGGATATGGTCCACCCTGACCTGGCCATATTTGACTCCTATTACCGGATCACCCAGACCTCACGTCAGCACGTGGACACCTCCCATGTAAAGGCCAAATCCATCGAATATTTAGAAAGCTTGATAAAAGTCAACTATCCTGAGTTGTTAACGTTGCTGGAATCCATTACGTTCGAGAACGGCTTCATCGCCGAGGTGGCCTCGTTACCGGGCCCCCCTCTCAATGTATTGGATGTATACGAAAAGATGTTGGCTGAGAGCAATCACTGGCTTGAAATGTCGGCCATACTGGATATGCCGTCCAGTATAAAAGAACGATTGGGGCCAACTTCGAAGGAGACGGAAGATATGATACCAGCTATGGAAAAAGTCAATTTTCTAAGGAAGGTCCCACTTTTCAAAGGGTTTTCCATTGCCGATATGATGGTGATTGCGCAGATTGCCCAGGAGGTTAGACTTGAGGCTGGCAATGTCCTGTTCAGTAAAGGAGATTTAGGAGACGCCCTGTATCTGATACTGGAAGGAGAGGTGGATATCATTACTGAGGAGAGGCGACTCCTGTGCAGGCTGGGCACCGCACGATGTTTTGGCGAGGTGTCGCTATTGGACAAAAAGGGCCGCACGGCCAAGGCCGTCTGTGTCAACGACTGCCGAATGTTGATGATTTCCAGTAACGATTTTGAGGAGATCCTTGAAAGGTACCCCATTCTGTATAAAAATATCGTTCAGGTCCTTAGCGGCTGGTTGCGCGACGTTCCGCCCCCCTCAAGAAAAGAATGGGATTAGATGGCGTGCGTCGTAACGACCCCCTTCACTGAAGAGCGATTGAATCTACAGTTCAATCATCGGCCCAGTCGCATCCTGATCACCGATCCATATCTCGGTTTTTCCAAGGCCGCACGTTCCAAGAACCCGGGTCGCCTCATCCCGGGCCTTCTCAGGATCATTGTTGGTTTTACTCAGGTGTGCAAGGATCACCAGCCTCAACTCAGGATGGGAAACAGCCCTCAGGAGTTCACCGCCCTGCTGGTTCGAGAGGTGCCCGTCCGGGCCCTTGATCCGTCGCTTGAGATAGAGGGGATAAGGCCCCTCATCGAGCATATCGGGATCGTGGTTGAACTCCAGGATCAGGGCCTGACACCCCTTCAATCGCTCTTCAGCCAGCAGCGTACTCCGGCCCAGGTCCGTGGCAAAGCCGATTCGGGTCCCGTTCGACGAAAGGACAATGCCCACGGGATCGGCGGCATCATGGCACTTTGTAAAGGTTTCTATGACGAGGTCGTTGATGGTGAGAGACCCGCCGGTTTCCATCAGCCGGAGTTGCGGAACCTTGCCCAGGTTTTTTTGCCCGTTCTCCAGGGTCCCCGAATTGATGTAAAGCGGCAGATTGTAGCGCCGGGCCATGGGCCCCGCCCCCCTGATGTGATCCTGATGCTCATGGGTCAACACGATCCCATCGAGGCGGGTTGCCGAGACCCCCACCGCGGTGAGACGACGCTCCATCTCGCGGCAGCTCAGACCGGCGTCAATCAGGATGCGTGCCCCGTTTGTCTCGACGTAGCAGGCATTGCCGCCGCTCCCCGAGGCGAGCACTGAGAATCTAAGCACGTTTTTCATAGGGGCCGGCCCAGGGGTCAGAGGTCAGAAGTCGGATGTCAGAGATCAGGAAGGCCAGGATCCCATCATTCCAGCATCCAGCATCCAGTATCCAGTATCCAGTATCCAGTTTCAATCGATTCCACTGTGGCCGAAGCCGCCCGATCCTCGATCGGTGGCGTCAAGATCCCCTGTCACCAGCACCTCGGCCCTGGTCACCCGGGATATCACCATCTGGGCGATGCGATCTCCCCGTCGGAGCGCAAAGGGATCTTTCCCCCAGTTGATCAGGATGATGCCGACCTCTCCTCTGTAGTCGGAATCAATGGTCCCCGGCGAGTTGACCATGCCGATGCCGTGGTTCAGGGCCAGGCCGCTTCTGGGTCGAATCTGGGCCTCGTATCCGGGCGGGATGGAAATTGACAGACCGGTAGGGATCAGACGGATTTCGCCCGGGTTCAATGTGACACACCCTTCCACACAGGCCCGAATATCCATCCCGGAAGCGCCATCGGATGCATAGGCCGGAAGGGGAAGCCCTTTGTGATGCTCAAGCGGTTTGACCTTGATGCGGATGTGATCCAAGACGACCCCGGGGGGATTGTTGATTGATGATTGCTGATTGTCGATTGATAATGAGAAGTTATTGCCTGATGGCTGCCCGTCTTGAAGCCCTCCGGATATGTTAAGGCACACCGTGCATCAATTGAAGACTGTCAATCATCCATCGACAATTAACAATCATCAATTGTACTCGAGGAGGCCCCTGTCAACAGCCTCGCCTTCCAGGGGACCCAGGGCGGCAAAGGAGATCCTGCGCTCCTGAAAGGTCGCGGAGGCAACCGCTACCACGTCATCCATGCCGACCTGCTCCAGACCACAAACCAGTTCCTCGTAGTCCACATATCGGCCGAAGGCAAATTCATTTTTTGCCATGCGCATCATCCGGTTATCGGCGCTTTCAGAACCCAGGTAGATGCCGCCGATGAGATGTTCCTTGGCCTCCGACACTTCCGTGTCGGTCAGTTCGCCGTCGCACAGCTTCACGATTTCATCCCGGATCGTCCGGAGCACGAGATTGAGGTTCTGCGGTTCCGTGGCCGCGTAAATCCCCAAAAGGCCCGCATCCACATAGGTCGACAGGAAGGAATACACGGAATAGGCCAGCCCCCGTTTTTCCCGGATCTCCTGGAAAAGACGGGAACTCATGTTTCCCCCCAGGATGGTGTTGAATATGGCGCATGCAAATCGTTTATCGTCCAACTGGGAAGGCGCCTCGCCCCCCAGACAGACGTGAACCTGTTCCAGGGCCTTGTGATGCGTGGAAAATCCCCCTTTGGATAGGGGTGCACTGCGAGGGGAACGGTTTTCGCCGGTGGTGGGTAGGGTCTCGAAAAGGGGTTTAAAAAAGGAGACCATTTCAGGGTGGTCCACCTCCCCTGCCGCCACCACGAGGATCTCCTCCGGGACATAGGATTTTTGGATGTAATTGAGAATGGTTTCCTTGCTGATGGCGGATACGGTCTCCCCGGTCCCCAGGATCGGCCGGCCGATGGGATGACCATCCCAGAAAAGCTCGGTGAAGAGCGTATGGAGGTTGTCGTCCGGGGTATCTTCCATCATGTTGATTTCCTGCAGGATGACCTCCCGCTCCCGCTCCATGTCGATGGAATTGAAGGTCGAATTCAGGAAGATGTCGGAGAGGATTTCGGCCAGGCGGCCAAAATGCCTCCCCAGGACCCTCCCGTGAAAGCAGGTGTTCTCTTTCCCGGTGAAGGCATTTGAAAGACCTCCAATAATATCCAGTTCCTTGGCGATCTGGAGGACGTCGCGTCGCCGGGTCCCTTTGAAACTCATGTGTTCGATAAAGTGGGAGACGCCGTTCTCCGCACGGGTCTCGTCGCGCGATCCGGTATTCACCCATATGCCTAATGAAACCGATCGCAGGTGCTCCACCCGTTCGGAGATGATCCTGACGCCGTTGTCGAGTACCGTTTTATGATACATTATCGAGACTTTCTCCCAAAGCGGCCTTGCGCGACAGGCGTATCCTCCCGTCGTTCCCCACTTCGAGAACCTTGACCAGCACCTCATCGCCTTCGTTGAGCACGTCCGTCACCTTGTTCACCCGCTCTTCCGCGAGCTGGGATATGTGGATCAGGCCGTCCGTCCCGGGGAAGATTTCCACAAAGGCGCCGAAATCCATGATCTTGACCACTTTCCCCATATACAGCTTGCCGACCTCCGCCTCCTGGACGATGGCCCGGATCATCTTGATGGCCGCGTCGCTGACCTCCTTGTCCGGAGAGGAAACCGTAACCGTTCCCTCATCATCCACATCGATCCTTGCGCCGGATGAATTGGAGATCTCCCGGATGGTCTTTCCCCCCGGACCGATGAGGACCCGGACCTTTTCAGGGCTGATCTTGACCGTGGCAATAATCGGGGCATACTGCGACACATCCGCCCTGGGCCGGGAAATGGCCTTCTCCATCTCGTCCAGGATAAAAAGCCGACCTTCTTTCGCCTGTTCGAGGGCCTTCTCCATGATCTCCCGGGTGAGCCGTTCAATCTTGATGTCCATCTGCAGGGCCGTCACCCCGTCTCGCGTGCCGGTGACCTTAAAGTCAAT
>JAWOIH010000343.1:0-16945 GCA_046484725.1 Candidatus Desulfacyla sp.
CGGATGCCGTGTGCGTCGCCCTGACGGCCACGGCCACGCCCCGGGTGTGGGAAGATATCAAGACCAGCCTTGGATTCAGGGATTCCAATGAGTTTGTGGGCAGCTTCAACCGGGAAAATCTGTTTATCCGCGTGGGGCACAAAATCGATCCCTTGACCCAGACCATCGAATTCATCGAAGAATTCCCGGAGCAATCCGGGATTATCTACTGTTTTTCACGCCGCCAGGTGGATGACCTTTCCGAAATCCTTGCCCACAGGGACTACTCGGTCCGGCCCTATCACGCCGGCATGTCGGATGCGGACCGAAACGAAAACCAGGAGCGGTTCATCAAAGACGATGTCCAAATCATGGTGGCCACCATTGCATTCGGCATGGGGATCGACAAGCCCAACGTCCGGTTCGTGGTGCACTATGACCTCCCCAAGAACATGGAGGGGTACTACCAGGAGATTGGCAGGGCCGGACGGGACGGGCTCCCGGCCCACTGCCTCCTCCTTTTCAGCTACGCCGACATCCAGAAGATCAAGCACTTCATCGATCAGAAGGACCCCCATGAGCAGCGTATTGCCAATATCCATCTGAATGCGTTTCTGGGATTTGTCGAAACAGAGATGTGCCGGCGCATCCCCCTCCTCGACTATTTCGGCGAGACTTATACGAAAAAGAACTGCGGGGCCTGCGACAACTGTCTGGCCGATGAAAAGGACTTGACCGACATCACCATTTCGGCCCAGAAGTTTCTCTCCTGCGTCAAGCGGACCGGGGAGCGGTTCGGGGCCGGACACATCATCGATGTCCTGCGCGGCTCCAACGCCAAGAAAGTGCTCGGACTCGGTCATGACAAGCTTTCAACTTACGGCATCGGTGAGGAACACTCCAAAAAGGAGTGGTTCCATCTTTCGCGTCAGTTCCTCCAGAAAAAGCTCCTGATCCAGGACATGGAGTTTGGGGGATTGAGCCTTACCGACAAGGCATGGAAGGTCATGCATGGGAAGGAAAAGGTCCTGGGGCGGCTCGACGAACGGCGGGCTGAGCCGGCTACACAAGAAGATCGGGACCATGACAGGGCCCTCTTCGATCTTCTCAAAAAGGAGCGCAAACGGCTGGCCGATGCGTCCAATGTTCCGCCCTATGTGGTTTTTCCCGACCGGACCCTGATGGAGATGGCAACCTTTTTTCCGCAGAGCAAGACCAGCCTGATGACCATCCACGGGGTCGGCGCGGTCAAACTGGATACATACGGCCCGCTCTTTATAAATATCATCGGGGAATACTGCAAGTCCCACGGGATCAAAGAGCCTGGCAGGAATAGTCCGGAACCTCCCGTTCGCACGCCGGTCCCGACAGCGAGAAAACGCCACCATATGATCGGCGAGCTCTTTAATGCCGGTGCGTCCGTCGCTCAGATCATGGAGCGGTTCAGCATCAAACAGGTCACAGTCATTGATCATCTGTACACCTATGCGTATGAAGGCCATGAGCTTGTGGAATCCGACGCCCTTCTCTCCATGTCAACGCTTTCTTCAGAGCAGAAGAGAGCCGTGTTGGATCGGTTTACGGAACTGGGCTGTTATCGTCTCAAGCCGGTGTTCGACGCCTTTGACGGAGCTGTGGATTACGAGCAGCTCAAAACACTCAGGCTCTACCATGTCACCCGGAGTGGGTTTCCAAACGCCGATTCTGGGCCTTCGCTGGATCTGCCTCGATCCCGCGACATTATCTGCCTGGCCAACTCCCGGAAATATTCAGGCCGATGCATTGCAGGCAAGGCCTTTGACGCGGGTCGGGTCGGGGAATGGATACGGCCGGTTGCCCGCAACGATACCGGGGAACTGTCTGTGAAAGAAATCCGGTACAGGGACGGGGATGTCCCCCGGCTGCTTGATATCATGACCGTGTCGCTGGGCCGGAGACACCTCCACGCTTACCAGACCGAAAATTATCTGGTGGATGGCGAAGCATGGCAGAGGGCCGGCGTCTTTCCAGCCTCAAAGCTGCATGAATTGTGCGACCCCGTGGATACCCTGTGGGTGAATGGATACGCCAGCGCGAGCGGGGTAAATGACCGGATGCCCGAAGAGATTACCCGGGGACAGATCCGCTCATCACTCGTTTTTGCCCAGCCTGAGAGGGCCGAGATCATCGTTGAGGAAGGGCCGCAACTCCTGAAACGGCTCCGAGCACGATTTTTTTATAAGGGACAGGAATATTCCCTGCCGGTCACCGATTCGGTGATTGAGAACCGATATTTTAACCACGATATCGGCCGATACCCGATTGGAGAGGCCCCCGTGTATTTTACCATCAGCATCGGTGAGCCCTATGAAGGCTTCTGCTACAAACTGGTGGCCGGGATTGTGAGCATCGAAGGAAAGCGATAGCGGGTCATGAAAGAAATCTACACCATCGGACACTCGACACATCCCATCGACGAATTTATTGGCCTGCTTAAGATGCACGGCATCAATGCAGTGGCGGATGTGCGATCCGACCCCTACAGCCGGTACAACCCGCAATTCAACCGCGAGAACGTGCAGCCGGAGCTGAAACGGCACGGCATTGCCTATGTATTCTTGGGAAAGGAACTGGGGCCGCGGAGCGATGATCAGGGGTGTTATGAAAATGGAAAGGTCAGCTACAGGCGGCTGGCCAGGACAACGCTCTTTCAGGATGGGTTGAAAAGGATCCGTCAGGGGATGGCGTCTTATCGGATCGCCCTCATGTGTTCGGAAAAAGACCCGGTCGCCTGCCATAGGGCTATTCTGGTGTGTCGGCATTTGCGTTCGGACGGCATTCAGATCCTGCATATCCTGGAAGACGGCTCTATCGAGGAAAATGACGCCGTCGTCAAGAGGCTTATGGAACTGTTGAATCTGTCCGACAAAGACCTGTTCACCACATCCGATGAAATGGTGGAACGGGCCTACGACATCCAGGGCGAAAAAATCGCATTTGTTCCCAAAAACCATACGGCATCACCTGAGAATGAAAGGGAAACCATATGACTACCCTTCACCTGTATACCATCGGGTTCACCCAAAAACCGGCCGAGGCTTTTTTCGGCAGGCTGTCCCGGGCCGGGGTGAAACGCATCATCGACATTCGCCTCAACAATATGTCCCAACTGGCCGGATTTGCCAAACGGGATGACCTCCGGTATTTCCTGAAGGCCATCTGTGGGATCGATTATGTCCACATGCCGGAACTGGCCCCCACCCAGGAAATCATGGACAATTTCAAGAAGAAGAAAGGGGACTGGTCCGTGTACGAAAAGGCCTTCCAGGCCCTCTTGAAAGAACGAAGGCCCGAGGATACCCTTCCAAAAGACCTCTTTGACCAAGCCTGTCTCCTGTGCAGCGAAGACAAACCTGACCGCTGCCACCGCCGCCTGGTGGCGGAACACCTTGCCAGCAGATGGGGGGATGTGAAGATCCGTCATCTCTAATGCCTCCTATAGGCACCCAGGGTCTCACCCCTTATCGGTTTGGAGGCATGTAGACAATCCCTACAAAGGAGCAACCATGGAGCATATTTCGTGTGACGTACTCATTGTCGGCAGCGGGGCCGCAGGTCTCAGGGCCGCCATATCAGCGAGGGAGGCCGGTTTGGATGTGTGTGTGATCTCCAAGGGACTTCCGGGCAAGGCAAGCTGCACCATCCTAAGCGCGGGCGTATTCGCAGGGGTCGCAAGGCCCGAGGAGGCCGAAGACCACATCCGGGATACCCTGCAGGCGGGCAGGGGCATCAATCAAAAGGAGCTGGTGGAGGTTCTGGTGGCGGAAGGCCCCGAAAGGCTGGAAGAGCTGGCGGCGTGGGGAATATCCGGCGAATTCCATAAAGGCTATCTTTTTTCAAAAGGGCGGCCACCGGCCTGGGGCCAGGCGATTGTACAGTGTCTCCTGGAAAAGGCCAAAGCCATCGGCGTCCGGTTTATGGGCGGAATGACAGCAGCCGGACTTGAGCTCCTGGAGGGGTCGGCCGGCCTTATCGCTTATTCGACGGTCCGGGGCCTTTTTATGGCATTTGCTGCAAAGGCCCTGATTCTGGCCACGGGCGGGGCAGGGGCTCTTTACCTTCGTCATGACAATCCCCAGAGGATGTTCGGCGAGAGTTACGCCATTGCATTGGATGCCGGTGCAGAACTTCAGGACATGGAATTCGTTCAGTTTTATCCACTGGGGTTGGCGGAGCGGAAACTCACTCCCTTTCTGATCCCTCCCCGGCTTGCTGACCGAGGGCGCCTGTTCAACAGCCGCAAGGAAGACATCCTTGAGAAATACGGGATCGTGGAACGTCCGGCCGGGGAGAGGGCCCGGGACCGGCTCTCCCATGTCCTTTTTACTGAGATTTTCAGGGAGAGACGTGAGATCTGGCTGGACCTGACGGCCGTGTCCGAGGAGCGCTGGAAAGAAGACCCGTTTTCGGCTTCCACGTGGGAAATTTTGGGAAAACACTATGGCGCATGGGAGCACCCTGTCCAGGTGGCTCCCATGGCACACCACACCATGGGAGGAATCCGTATCAATGACCAGGGCGCCACCATTGTGCCCGGTCTCTTTGCGGCCGGTGAGGTGACCGGCGGGCTACACGGGGCGAACCGTCTGGGGGGAAACGCCCTGACCGAGACCCAGGTCTTTGGCGCGCGGGCCGGGGCCGCCGCAGCCAGGTGGGCTGGCCGGGACTCTGCCCCTGCAGAGAAGGATATTATAGCCCAACTGGTTAGGCCTGAATTCGGTTCCCTGGCCGGGAAGGCTGCCGTGGTTCTGCCCCGGCTCAAGACCAGGCTTCGAAAAATCATGTGGGAGGACGGGGGGATCATCAGAAACCGAGAGGGTCTCGTGCGGGCCTTGAGCGTTGCAAAAGAAATCCACGCTGAACTCATGCGTCTTTCTGAACCGGATCATCCATCGGACATGCAAGGGTTACTGGAACTCCGTCTTGCCGCCCGGGCCGCTGCCCTGATTCTGGCGGCAGCCATGAGACGGGAGGAAAGCCGGGGAGCCCACTTTCGGGAGGATTTCGCGAAGCCTGACGACAAGAACTGGCTCGGACACCTTCGGATCCGGAAGTCTGTGCCGGGAGAAGAAGATTCTCTCGTATTCGAGTTCAGCCCTGTCTAGTAGACCGTTGGATCTGGGCTGATGAACACGATCTCCCAAGGTACGCCTGCAGAGGGGCTTTTGTGGAACAAAGCCGCCGGGTATGTTGCCTGTCGCCGGCTGTGGTTCGATTCGATCCCGGGTGGCATGGTCGGGAGTTATAGAATCATTCACAGGTGACCGATCAAAGCGATGCCGTCTTGGTTTGTTGATGGAAGCCGGAAAGGGAATCATTATGAAATCAAGCATCGAAGAACTCGAACAGAAGGCCTACCGTCTGGGGGAAAGATATGAGAGGGAATGCACAGGCTGTGCCCAAACCGCGTTAGCGGCTATCTTCGACACATTAGGGATCGAAAACGATGATGTCTTCAGATCAGCCAGCGGACTCGCCGACGGGTTAGGGTTGACCGGAGATGGATCATGCGGGGCCTTGGTCGGTGGGGCCTTGGCTATCGGATATCTGTTCGGTCGGAAACGGCAGGAACTGCCGGATATGATGAAGCCGATGAAATCCTATCTGTTGGTCAAAGAACTGCATGATGCCTTCGTGAAAAAGTACGGGACCTGCCGATGCGCTGATCTGCAGACATCCCTGATGGGACGAACCTTCAACCTGCTTAATCCCAAGCAATTCAAAGAGGCGATGGAATTTGGCATGATGGATTATTGCAGTAAGGTGGTAGGGTCTGCAGCCCAGATGACGACGCGAATTATTCTGGAAGAACAGGAGGACTAATTTGTAACCGTTCACGGGGTTCAAAGGTTTCCCGCTGAAGCGGGATTCAGGGTTTCGTTTTTCGCCACTGTCGGTTCAAGGTGAAATCAAAACATGAAAGCCCATCGGCAAATAAAAAAGGCAGAGCCCGGAGGATGACTCTGCCTTGGATAAGGGGATTTGAATGGGTTGAGAGAATGATATGCAAAAGGCTTATAATGCCCGTTAAAACTATTATCGGCAGAAAGGGCGAATAGCTTGAGTCGTTTTTTCAGAAATCGAAAGACAGGGCCTGCGGATGAGACTCTGCCTCTCAATAAGGAGGTAAAAAGGGAAAGGAGATGTGCCTGAACCGTTAAGAGGCCAACCGGGCGATCACCATATCGCGGCTTCCCGCAATGCCGTTGGTTTCCCTTTTGCTTGATCTTCCGCGGGAGTTTCTGTTACGTTACGAGCCCAAAGGGCGTTTTCATGGTGCGTAAACATTTGATCCGGAGGTTTGCAAATGAAGTGGGGAATTGTTGCATCTGTGTTCATGGTCGTGCTGGCGGCTTTTGCAGGGACGGGTCACGGCCTGTCCGACAAACCGCAGATCACCATCGAAACATCCAAGGGGACGATTGTGCTCGAGCTGTATCCGGATGAGGCGCCCAAGACGGTGGCAAATTTCTTGAACTATGCCCGATGGGGACATTACGACGGCACCATCTTCCATCGGGTTATTCCCGACTTCATGATCCAGGGCGGGGGATTTACCCCGAAGATGAAAGAGAAGCTGACGGAGATGTCCATCGAGAACGAGGCTGACAACGGCCTCATGAATGATCGAGGGACGGTGGCCATGGCCCGGACCTCGGACCCGCACAGTGCAACGGCCCAGTTCTTTATCAATGCCAAGAACAATACCTTCCTGAACCACAAGGGCAAGACGCCCGAAGGGTGGGGATACACGGTTTTCGGAAGGGTCACCCAGGGGATGGAGGTGGTGGACGCCATTTCCAAGTTAGAAACCGGGACCCGGGGGTCCATGGAGAACGTCCCGGTTGAGCCGGTGGTCATTGTCAAGGTGACGGTCAAGGATTAGATAACAAGGACGGTATTGCTGAAGGGAAGGCCTGCGAATTGTGATTGAACAGGATACGGAAATTGTATTCAACAAACGGGTCGCCGCGGGCGCCTGTTTGATAGGACTGCGGTCCCCTGAGATTGCGGCAGAGGCCGGGCCGGGGCAGTTTGTCATGGTCCGGGTGGGCCGGGACATGGACCCGCTTCTGAGAAGGCCTTTCTCCATCTGTGGGGTACTGGACGACCTTGTCCTTGTCCTTTACAGGGTGGTGGGCCGGGGAACCCGCATCCTGTCGGACGCGAGAGAAGGGGAATTGCTGCAGGTATTGGGCCCTTTGGGAAAGGGGTTTGTACCCCCCAAGGCAGGACGCCATGCCATTTTGGCGGCGGGGGGGATGGGGCTTGCCCCGCTCCTGTTTCTGTCTCGCGCAATGGCGCCGGAAACTTATACCTTTTTTGCCGGGTTTGGGTCTGCTGATCAGGTTGTCGGGGCGGATGAACTGGGGTTTTCAGGCATGGAGATGCGGATTTCCACGGACGATGGCTCGGCAGGGCATCATGGTCTTGTCACGGAGCTTTTGGAAAAGGGGCCGGCGGGTCTGAGCGGGGATGGCGGGATGGTTTTCTCGTGCGGTCCGCTCCCCATGCTGAAGGCAGTTGCGGCAATCACCCATGAAAGGGCTGTCCCCTGCCAGGTCTCTTTAGAGGCGGCCATGGCCTGCGGGCTGGGGGCATGTCAGGGGTGCGCGGTGAAGGCGGCCCCCGGAAAGGATCGGGCCTACTGGCATGTGTGTCAGGATGGGCCGGTATTTGATGCGACGGATGTGGATTGGGGGGCGCTCTAAATGGCCAAGTCCCCTGATTTACGGGTCCGCATCGGCCCCCTGGAGTTGAAAAACCCTGTGCTGACCGCATCCGGGACCTTCGGGTACGGACGGGAGTTTTCCTCCCTGATGGATCTGAATCGGTTGGGCGGGATCGTGGTCAAAGGGGTTTCCCTCAACCCTCGGGAGGGGAATCCGCCTCCCAGGATCGTGGAGACCCCCTGTGGCATGTTGAATGCCATCGGCCTGGCCAATGTGGGGCTGGAGGCCTTCCTGAAGGAGAAGCTTCCCTGGCTCAGAAAACTTGATACGGCCGTGATTGTCAATATTTATGGACATTCCGTGGAGGAATACGGGGCCGTTGCGGCCGGGCTTCGGGGGAGGGAGGGCATATCCGCCCTCGAGGTCAACATCTCCTGCCCCAATGTGAAGGAAGGGGGAATGGCCTTTGGAACAGACCCGGATATGTCGGCAAGGGTGACCGAGCGCGTGATTAGAGAGGCGGGGAGGCCCGTTATCGTGAAGCTGTCTCCCAATGTGACCGATATCCGGAAGATCGCGTTGGCCGTGGAAGATGCGGGCGCGGACGCCCTGACCCTGATCAATACCCTGACCGGCATGGCTATTGATATTGAAAGGCGCGTCCCCAGACTGGCCAATGTCTCCGGAGGGCTCTCCGGACCTGCTATCCGGCCGGTGGCCGTTTATATGGTCCGCCAGGTGGTCAAGGCCGTCCGCATCCCCGTCATCGGCGTGGGCGGGATTATGGACCACCGGGATGCACTCGAATTTCTGATAGCCGGGGCCCGGGCCATCCAGGTAGGAACGGCCAATTTCGTTCAGCCCCGGGCCGCCGTCCATATGATCGACGGATTACGGGGGTTCTGCCGGGATCGGGGCGTGGCGAGCATCGAGGAGGTTATCGGGACCCTCAGGGAAGGGTAAGATCCCCGGCAGATGGGTCATCGAACGGTTGAAGGGGGGCAAAAAGAGCGAACGCATGAATGTGATCATTTTGGGTTCGGGGACCGCCATTCCACTCCATGGCAGGGCATCCCCCTCCATTGCCGTGGTGATCGAAGGCAGGCCCATCCTCTTGGATATAGGCCCCGGGACCCTGCGTCAGCTGACGAGGTCCGGCATGGACTATGAACAGATCGAGCACGTATTCCTGACGCATTTCCATCCCGATCATACCGCCGACCTGGTCCATCTCCTCTTTGCATCAAGGAACCCGGCGGTGTCGAGGAGAAGAAGGCCTTTTAAGGTTGCGGGGCCTCCCGGCACTGCGCGACTGATCGCCGCTCTCCAGCAGGCCTACCCTGACTGGCTGAGTCTTCCTCCCGAGGTCATGGGGATCGAGGAGCTTGGCATGGGGAAAAACGACCGAAGAGACTATGGGAACTTCACGGTGATCACAACGCCCACGGATCACACCCCCGACAGCGTGGCCTATCGGGTTCGAGACCGGCAGGGAAAATCCGTGGTCTATTCGGGAGACACCGGGTTCTGCGATGGGGTGGTGGAACTGGCCCGAGGGGCCGATGTGTTGGTTCTGGAATCCTCTTTCCCGGACGGGGAGGAATGCGACGGACACTTGACCCCGTCTCTGGCCGGACGGATGGCCGCGCTGGCAGGTGTCGAGCGTCTGGTTCTGATCCACTTCTATCCGGAATGCCTGCGCACGGATGTGGCGGCCCAGTGCCGCAGGACATACAAGGGTGAACTCATCCTGGGCGAGGACCTGTTGCCGGTCCGGGTGTAGATCCGAACGCGGGTGATTGCGAATTCTCCAATCCCCAATCCCTCAATTCTCTCTGTCGATGATATGCTGGCTTAAGCGTATCAGATCCCTCTTTATTCCAGAATCAGGGAAGATCTTCAGACAGTCCGTGGCATGGTCCACATATCCCCTGGCCTCTTTTTGAACACGATCCAGGGCCCCGTTCCGTCTCACCAGGTCGATGATATCCTGGTGGTCATTATCGGTCGCCCCGGGGTTTGTGAGAAGGTCTTTAACCCGTTTCGTTTCACCTGTCTCGACTTGCGACAGGGTGTAGATGAGCGGCAGGGTCATCTTTCCTTCCCGCAGATCTTTTCCCACCGGCTTTCCAAAGACCCTTTCCGAAGAGGTATAGTCCAGGAGATCGTCAATGAGCTGAAAGGCGATGCCTGCATTGAGCCCGAATTGCGCCAGCGCCTCCCGCTGGTTTTCCTCAGCCCCTGAAATGATGGCCCCGCAGGCGCAGGCCGCTGATATGAGGATGGCCGTCTTGGCGGTGATAATCTCCATATATTGATCTTTATGGATCTTCCAGTCGTTTGTGTGCACAAATTCCAGGATCTGGCCCTCGGTCATACGGAGAGTGGTTTCTGTGAGCCTCTTCAGAAAGGGGATGTTGTTGGCCAGGATGCCGATGGCCAAGGCCTTGGAGTAGAGGAAATCTCCCTCCAGGACCGCCGCATGATTGCCCCAGACCTGGTTGGCGGAAGGCCTTTTTCTCCTGATCTCGGCGTTATCCAGTACATCATCGTGGAGCAGGGAAGCGGTGTGGATATACTCAAAAATGGTCGAAAGTCGGTAAATATCGTCTCCATGGTAGTCGCAGAGGCCGCACGAAAGCACAAACATCAAGGGCCGGAGCCGCTTGCCATCTCCCAGGAGGGTGTGTTTGCCGATATCCTCAATCAGGGGCACGCGGGAATCTAATACCTGATCCAATTCCCTGTTGATGAAGTCAACATGACGCTTAAAGGGTGCTATGTTTGATGTGTCCAACTCCATGTTATTGCCGGCGATTTTCCTTTCTATGGACCGGTGATCCCGCAAAAGCGGCCGGGGGGCGAATCCGGAGTCAAAAACGAGACGCCGGGGTGTCATTGGGTGGCCAAAGACAACTTCTAATTCATCTTCCAACAGACGATAGTGTACATTAACAGATTTTACAACCTATTTCAGACCCTCTGATACCTCCAGACTCAAAGAAGACCTCCCCACACCTTTTCGGCACCCGTTTCATCAGATCTCAGGCGATCGGACGATTTTTCCCACAAGGTCGTAGGTGTGCGCCTCTGTGATCCGAACAGGCATGATCTCCCCCACGATCCCTTCTCCGTCGTTAATAAGGACCCCTGTGTCCACATCCGGGGCCATGGCAGTGGTCCTTCCGGCCAGGAGCAGGTCGGTTTCGGGGCTGGGGCCCTCAATCAGCACCGGAAACAGCCGGCCGACCTTTTGCGCATTCAATTTTTTTGAAATATCGGCCTGGATGTTCATAACCCTGGCCAGCCTTTTTTGCGCCGTATCCCGGTCAACCGCCGGTTGAAGGCGGGTTGCGCGGGCGCCCTTCTCGGGGCTGAAGGCGAACACCCCTACGTAATCCAGTTGGGATGTCGTCACAAAGCGGCAGAGTTGGTTGAACATCTCTTCTGTTTCGCCGGGAAACCCCACCATCAGGGTTGTTCGAATAGTGATGTTCCGCTTCCTATTCCGGATCCTCTCAATCAATTCTTCCGGCGCCTCCTTGTGAGGATCGCGTCCCATGGCTGTCAGAAGGTCTTGATTTACATGCTGAAGCGGGATGTCCAGGTAAGGGCAGATGGCCTCCTCAGCATCCATGAGATCCAGGAGGGATTCCGACACACGGTTCGGGTGAAGGTACAGGATCCGGATCCATTGGATGCCCTTGATTCGCGTCAGGTTTTCCAGCAATTCAGTCAAACGGGCCTCTCCGTAAAGGTCGTTTCCATATAGACCGGTATCCTGAGCAATCAGATTGATCTCCTTGACGCCCCTATCAGCCATTTCCCTGGCTTCCCGGACCAGGGATGGGATCGGTCGGCTCCTGAAAGGACCTCTTAACTTCGGGATAATGCAATAGGTGCATCTGTGAGAGCAGCCTTCTGCAATCTTGAGATAAGCGGTGTAAAAGGGGGTCGACCGGACCCGGGGGAGATGATGGTCGGCCAGGAAGGCGGGTCGGCCGATAAAAAAAGGCAGAGGCCCCGGCCGCTCTCCATCGAGGATCTCTGCCACACGGGAGATCTCACCCGTTCCAAGCCATCCGTCCACCTCGGGGATCTCCCTCGCCAGTTTATAGCCGTAGCGTTGCACAAAACACCCGGCCACCACCAGTCTTTTTAATCTCCCTTCCTTTTTGAGACGCGCGGTTTCCAGGATGGTGTCAATGGCTTCTTCTACCGCGGACTGGAGAAACCCGCAGGTGTTGATAACCACAAATTCCGCCTCATCTATCTCAGATGTCAGCTTGAATCCGTTTGTCTGGAGAATGCCGAGCATATGCTCGCTGTCCACCAGGTTTTTGGCGCAACCGAGGCTGATAATGGCTACGTTGCCGGTCCTTTTCATGGGGATATCTGTTTAACTTGAAAGTCCACAGTTCTCACGTCATGCCGGACTTGATCCGGCATCCAGAACATTTAACTTGTCAAAAAGACACTGGATTCCGGCTTTCGCCGGAATGACGGCCTGTCATTCCCTGGGAGAAAATAAAGCTTAAGCTAACGATATTGAGTTTGAAATGAATAAAGTTAAAAAGGTGCAACAAGCAATCCGTAACGGGCACCAAAAGTCAGATGTCGGAGGTCGGAGGTCAGAAAAGACAGTATCTTACCATTTCAGCATCCCGGCACTGCCATCCAGTATCCGATATCAAGTTTCACAGAGGAGTTCCCGGTCTATTCGGCAGGTTCAATAGGCAACAGCCCGGTCAAGGTCCCTTTTCCGGATCGCATATTATCAACAAGGAGCCGCGATCTCAAGCTTTTGATTGAGACAAAAGGCCGGAACCTTAAAACTTAATATCGAAAAACGGTGATTCTATGGACTAAAATGCGTTGACACATGGAAAAAGGTGTGTTACCAACGCCCAAGATCCGGTTGATACCTTCTTGTTCTTTCCTTGATCGAGGGATTGTGGCTTCAAAAAAGATCACACTATTCTTGGTGCCTGACGGCACAGGCAGGGTGAAACAGCTCAGGGTTTCCGGTTTCCTTGTGGTATGCCTTTTTACGCTTGTCAGCCTTTCTGTGATCGCTTTTCTCCTGACAATCCACGCCTATTCCGAAATCAGCGTCAAGATTCCACGCCTGGCGGAACTGAAGAGGGAAAATTCCCTTCAGAAGGAGCAACTCCTTCATATGGCACGTAAAATCGATCAGTTTGCCCAGGAAATGACCGAACTGAGAAAGATGGACCATAAGCTGAAGGCGATGGTGAACCTGGAAACGATCGAGGGTGAGGAACAATTCCGGGGAGTCGGTGGGTCGGATCCGAGTCTGCTGGATCCGAAGACAACCGTGGCGAAGGTAACCCGGGACCTCGTGCGGGCCATGCATCGGTCCTTGGACAATCTCAACAGTGATATGGAATCGAGTTGGGAGGACAAGGCCGGGCTTCGGAAGTTCCTGGAAAACCAGAAAACACTGCTGGCCTCCACGCCGTCCCTATCGCCCGCAAAGGGGTGGTTGAGTTCCAGTTTTGGATACCGGGACTCGCCCTTTACGGGAAAGAAGGAGTTTCACAAGGGGATTGATATCTCGACACGAACAGGGGCGCCGATCGTTGCGAGTGCAGACGGCGTCGTATCATTCACCGGCTGGGATGGTGGATACGGCCGGGTCGTTGTCATCAAGCACGGCCAGGGCTTTAAGACCAAATATGCTCATCTCAAAAAGTCCATTGTAAAAACGGGCCAGCACGTGAAGCGGGGCGAAACCGTCGGGCTGGTCGGGTCGTCCGGCAGGTCGACCGGACCCCATCTCCATTATGAGGTGCACCTGAACGGAGTTGCTGTGAATCCCATCCGTTATGTCCTCAGATAGGCCGCCAGAACATCCATCCTTTTCTGAGTCGTCAGCATTTCCCGCAAAATCAAATCAATGGCCAGACCGAACTCCTTGATTTTTTTGCTGCAAAGTTTTTTAATGGAAGATCGGAGCATCCCTGATGATCGCACAGCGTATGCACGTTACATCAATCCCTGAATTCGCAATTTCGGTGTAAGTGGTCACAGGGAGGCCTTTCAGGGCCTTTTTCGGTCCCAGGGCTCTCGGCCTGGTGTTTTTGGCGGCTTAACTGCGGAGGACACTTGCCCCCTCCGCGTTCCAGAATATGTAGGCTATCTGACTGATTATTATAAAGAAGCCGGTGTTGTATTTTTTGCTTTGAGCTTTCGGCTTTTTTGTTTATCCGGGACGGGCGTTATGCATTGTCATGAGAGATCATCGCCATCGGCGGCGCCAAGGTCCTCAACTTTTTGAACATTTAGCGAGATAATCATGCTTGGAAAAATCATAAAAAACATCTTTGGCAGTAAAAACGAACGGGAGCTCAAAAAATTGGCCCCCCTGGTGGATCAGATCAACCAGCTGGAGCCGGATTTTCAGGCCCTATCCGACGAACAGTTCCCTGCAAAAACAGCTGAATTCAAGGAACGGCTCTCGCGGGGGGAAGCCCTGGACGACATTCTTCCTGAGGCATTTGCCGCTGTAAGGGAGGCCTCTGTAAGGACCCTGGGCATGCGACACTTTGATGTGCAGCTCATCGGCGGGATTGTCCTCCACCAAGGCAAGATCGCCGAGATGAAGACCGGCGAGGGGAAGACCCTGGCTGCGACGCTTCCCCTCTACCTCAATGCCCTGACAGGAAAAGGGGCCCATCTGGTGACCGTCAATGATTACCTGGCACAGCGGGATGCAGAGTGGATGGGGGCCATCTACAAGGCCTTGGGGCTTTCGGTGGGGGTGGTTGTCCACGGCATGGATGACAGGGAGCGGAAGGCGGCCTATGCCTGCGATATTACCTATGGGACCAATAATGAATTCGGGTTCGATTACCTCCGTGACAACATGAAGTTTGATTATGCGGATTTTGTTCAGCGGGGATTTCATTATGCCATTGTGGATGAGGTGGACAGCATCCTGATTGATGAGGCGCGGACCCCTTTGATCATCAGCGGGCCGGTGGAACATAGTGAAAACAAGATCTATGAGGAGGTCAAGCCCCTTGTCATCACTCTGAGAAAGAAGCAGAGCGCCATCATACGCTCCCTTTTAAATGAAGTGCGCCAGTCGCTCGACGCGGAGGACGCAGGGGAGAAGACGATTGAAACCCTCCTCCAGATCAAGAGGGGGGATCCCAAGAACCCCGTATATCTGGATATTGTCGCCAAGAACCAGGCGCTTAAAAAGCAGATCGACAGGACGGAGAGCATGCTGAGGTCCCAGAAGATTCTGTCTGACCTGGATCAGGAGCTTTACTGCACCATCGACGAGCGAAGCAATGCAGTGGAACTCACTGAAAAGGGGATTGACCTGCTGTCAAAGGGAGGTCTGGGCGAGTTTATGCTCCCTGACCTGGACGATGAAAGTCACAATGTCCGGGACGATCCGCAATTGAGCAAGGCAGATAAGGAGGCTCGCCTGAGAGCGCTTGAAGAGCAGTACATGAAGACGTCCGAACTGATCCACGCCACGCAGCAGCTGATCAAGGCCTACTGGCTGTTTGAAAAAGATGTGCATTACGTCATCAAAGACGGTGAGATCATGATCGTCGATGAATTTACCGGCCGGCTCATGCCGGGTCGGCGCTGGAGCGATGGTCTGCACCAGGCCGTGGAGGCGAAGGAGGGCGTCAAGGTCGCCGGGGAGAACCAGACCTTGGCGACGGTGACCTTTCAGAACTTCTTCCGCATGTATGAAAAGCTGGCCGGGATGACCGGTACGGCCGATACCGAGGCGGCTGAATTCAACAATATCTACAAGCTGGACGTCGTGGTCATCCCCACCAATAAGGAGATGGTCCGTATCGATTTCCCGGATTCAATCTACAAGACCGAGCGGGAGAAGTTCAAGGCCGTTGCGGACGAGATCCGCGCGCTTTATGAAAAGGGACAGCCGGTCCTGGTGGGCACCATCTCCGTGGAGAAATCCGAGATGTTGAGCAAGATGCTCAAGCGGGCGGATGTTCCTCATTCCGTGCTGAATGCCAAGCATCACCAGAAAGAGGCCGAGATTATTGCAAACGCAGGCCAGAAGAAGACCGTGACCATTTCCACCAATATGGCCGGCAGGGGGACCGATATCGTCCTGGGGGAGGGCGTTCGCGAGTTGGGCGGGCTTCACATCCTGGGGACCGAACGGCACGAGAGCCGGCGGGTGGACAACCAGCTCAGGGGCCGCTCAGGGAGGCAGGGAGACCCGGGCACCTCCCGGTTCTACCTTTCCCTCGAAGATGATCTCCTCAGGATTTTCGGCTCTGACAGGATTTCCTCCATCATGGAACGGCTGGGAATGGAAGAGGGCGAGCCGATTGAACACAGCCTGATCTCCCGCGGCATTGAAAACGCCCAGAAAAAGGTGGAGGCCCACAATTTTGACATGCGGAAACACCTCCTCGAGTATGATGATGTGATGAACAAACACCGGGAGATCGTTTATTCCCTGAGAAGAGATATCCTGGAGGGGCATCGGATCGGGGAGATTATCCAGGATATGATCGATGAGAAGGTAGATGGCCTGGTGGGTCAGTGGATCGATCCCGAAGCCCACCCCGAGGACTGGAATCTCAAGGAACTCAAGGGCTATGTCTCCCGGTTGCTCGGTTTTCCGTTGAAGATAGGCCCCGAGGATATCGGTCAGGCGGCCTTCGATGCGCTCAAGGCGGATGACCTGACGGATATGATCCGGGACCAGGTCAGGTCTGTCTATGAGGAGAGGGAAAAGCTTTTTGGAAAAGAGGAGTTGGAGCAGCTTGAACGCTATATCATCCTCCAGATCATCGACGACAAGTGGGTGGCCCATTTGCAGGCCATGGATCATATGAAAGAGGGTGTCGGGCTCCGGGGATACGGGCAGCTCGATCCGCTCAAGGAGTACCAGAAAGAGGGGTTTGCCCTGTTCGGGGAGTTGATGGATCATATCCGCGAAGAGACCCTCAGCATGCTCTTCAGGGTGCAGATTGTGAGACAGAGGCCTGAACAGGTGCCCAGGCCGAAAAAAAGACCCTTGAACCTGAGCCATGGAGACGAGGGCGCGGGACCGGTTACGATCCGACGCAGCGAGAAAAAGGTTGGGCGGAACGACCCCTGCCCCTGCGGCAGCGGCAAGAAATACAAGAAGTGCTGCGGGGCGGGCAAGTAGGTTTGGATGCTGGATACTGGATACTGGTTTCTGGATAGTGGCTGATAAGCTGAGGGCGCATGGCTGATGGCTG
>JAWOIH010000350.1:0-5811 GCA_046484725.1 Candidatus Desulfacyla sp.
AATCCCCTCAGCTCTGGTAGAGACCAGGGGATTTCCCCAAAATGGTGCCACAGCTTGCCTACTCTTTCAGTCTCTCCGTCTCTTTTATCTTGACCGAAAACTTCTTTTGAAGTATGTTTCTCTTAAAAAAACATTCGAGGTGACATGATGAGCGCAAGGAGACAAACATCCATCAAAGTTGACCCGGAAGCGTGGGAGGCTGCAAAAGTCGTTTTTGAGGAGTATAATTTAACGGTGACAGATGCCATCAATATCTTCCTCAACCGGGTACGACTTGAGCGGGGGCTCCCTTTTCCCCTCAACCTACCCTCGCCAAGGTTGAAAAGAGCTATGCAAGAGGCTGAAAATAATGATCTGGTACGATACGATAGCGTTGAAGCGTTGATGAGCGACCTGAAGTCATGAAATTTGGATTAGCCAGGACAAAAAGGTTCAAAAAATCATTCAAGAAGCTTCACCTGAAGGATAGTGATGAGGCGATCTATATCGATGTCGTCTCAAGACTTCTCAATGGGATCCCTTTGGACGAGAGATACAAAGACCATTTCCTGAAGGGAAACCCGCAGCAACACTGCCCACCAAATCGTGAATAACATTCAGATCAAAAACATGGGCTATAAGCTCGAGAAACTCGGGTATGCCTTCACAATGCCTCCCGCAGCATCTTTTCCGATACACCCACTTGTGATCTCTTGATCTCGGCCGCGTGGACGAGTTTTTCGAATTAGGTTCGCTTAGGACACGAGTCTTTGCCAATACATATCAGAGACCGGGCTAAAGAACATCAGTTGAATGGCCTGGGATGCCTTCAGCGCAGAGATCCCCGGAAACCTCGCCTCGGCCATTCTCTCCAGTCGATCCAAACGGTCCTGTCCCTTTGTCCCTGTCATGGCGATTGCCCCCTTTGAGACCATGCTATCGGAAAGTGTTCATCGGTTTCAAGCAATGTCACAAACCCCGGTAAACCCCTGGGCGCCTACCAAGGGGAAGGAGTACTTTGAATCGATTCATTCCGTGAAATCAATCCAAAGACAGAAACCGATGGGGACATAGGTCGAAGGTGTTTCAGATAACCACGGCGTTGGATATTCCCATGCGGCATCTGTTTACCGGTGAACCGGGACGGCCATCGAATGAAAAGGAGGACAGGCTGGAGAGGGTGATTGAATTGCTGAGGAGCGGCGATGCAATGGACATCGAGTTGTTCAGTGAGTTGTCGACGCGACTGTTGGAATGGAAGGGAGGGAAATAGCAAAGGAATGACATAACGACATCATTGGGGTGAAGGAGGCCGGGGCAGAGGGGATTTACCGAAAAGGGCTCAAGACCGAAATCGGCAATGGGCTGCGGCTCGCTCATTCGCTGGCTGCCTCTTTTAGCGCCTTGGCGGCCCATTGGTTTAGGCTGGTTCCGGAAGCCTGGGCGGCGACTATAGCGGCACGGTGGACCTCCGGCGGGACACGTAACAGCAGCTTGCCGGAAACCGGCTTTTGGGGGCTTCGACCCGATGCCGCGCAGTCCGACAGATAAAAATCAATAGCATTATGGAAGTCAGTGGTCAGTTCCTCAACCGTGCTCCCTTCAAAGGTAATACTGTCCATGATGCCAAGCACTTTCCCCCAAAAGATGTTGTCGCGCGGATCAAATTCGATTTTTGCAGTGTATCCTTTATAGTTCATGGTGTTCTTCATGGCGTTACCCCCTGCTGTTCAAGCCAGGCGCGGATTTCTTCAACCTGGTATTTCTTTGCCTCCTTGCCAGGGTGTGGCCGATGCGCATGTTTCACAGCATCTCCAAGGCACAGGGCCATACGAGAGCCCGATCCTTCTCTTACCTCACCGCCCAAGGCAACGATCAGGCCTTCGATGTCGGGAAAACGGATGCCAGCCATCGTCGGCTTGGTGAACAGGTCCACCAGTGTCTTGCGGTGTTTTGTCTTCACCACTTTATGATAGCAAATGTTGTAATCATTGGCAATTGTGTTTTTTGGGCTCGCGGTTGGGCTGATCTCACTACGGACGTCCGGGTTTTTCGGGGGGCTCTCCGGTCCCCAGGGGGCCTTGCGCACGGCGTTTCTGAGCCGGGCGGGACTGGACAAGGAGGTGTTTGTCGGGACCATGGTGGTCTCGGCCGTGGTGGTGGATATGTCCCGGTTGCTGATCTACGGCGCCACCTTTTTTTCCAGGGACTTCGTCATACTGAAAGACCAGGGGGGCATCGGGCTGATCATTGCCGGGTCCCTGGCCGCGTTTGCAGGGGCGTTCATCGGTTCCCGGATCCTCAACAAAATCACCATGCGCACCATCCAAATCGTGGTGGGCGTCATGCTGTTTCTCCTCTCTATCGCCATCGGAACGGGGATTATCTGAGGAACCGCTTTCCGGCTCAAAACCACAAAAACCTGATTCCGCAGGCTCGCAGGATCAAAACCTCCTCTTTAATGGGTTGCGGGCGCACCCCGGCTTGGGGTAATATATGGGGTTATGAGACCTCAAGGATCGACAGAGAATTCAAACCCGTTCCCCGGCAATCTCAGCATATTGCTCGATTCGTGCAGGGAACGCACCCCCGAGAGAAACGGGATCGGCACCGCTGAGAAGATGCTGACCTTTGCCGAATACCACGATACGGTCTGTCGCCTGGCCGGTGGTCTGCGAGGGTTGGGGCTGGAACGAAACGACCGGGTGCTCCTCTCTTCCCTTGCCCCGTTGGGCTATGCGACCCTGTCCCTGGCGGTCTTCCGGCTCGGCGCGGTCCTCGTCCCGGTGAACCCCCGAATGGGGCCGTATGAACTGGCCCACATCCTCTCTGAGACGCGGCCCCGGCTTGTGGTGTGCAATGCCATCACGATTCCGACCATCCTGAAGGCCTGCGGACTTGTCCGGGAAGCCCCCTCCCCTTCCCTCATTACGCAGGATGAAAAGGTCCCCGCTACCCCGTTTGTGGAAGAGCTTGCCCTTTCCGAGCCCCTTCTCCAATGGGAAAAAATGGCGGCGGACGATACTGCCATGATTGTTTTTACCGCCGCCATGGAGGGATATCCATTAGGGGCCCAATTAACCCATGGCTCTCTCTTCTCCGACACTGTCGCCTTTGCCCGACAATCCTTCCGGGATAACGACGCCGATTCAGAGATCCTGTTCTCCCTCCTCCCCCTCTTTCATACCTACGGGTTCACCAACGGCTTTCTGGTCCCTTTGGCCGGCGGTGTCACCTGTCTCCTCTTGGGGACCTCCCTTCGGGGGAGGACGGTGGTGGACCTCATGGCCCGGTACAGACCCACCCAAATCATCTCGGTGCCCGCCCTATTTCACGGATTGCTGAAGCCCTTATCCGAGAAACCCGGGTTCCTTGCCGGGATTCGAAATCTGACCAGCGGCGGCGTCGGGATTTCGAAAAAGCTCCTGGATCTGTATGAAGAAAAGCTCGGATTGACCATCAGCGAGGGCTACGGTCTGACAGAGGCCTCTCCGGTGGTGACATGGAACGGCCTCGACAGGCCGCCCAAATTCGGGACCGTGGGCCCTCCCCTCTCCTGCTGTCAGGTGAAGATCGTGGGCGACCGGGGAGAGGAAGTCTCTCCGGGGGAAGAGGGGGAGGTCTTGGTGAAGGGTTCAAACCTCTTTTCCGGATATCTCAACCGGCCGGGGCATACCCAAAAGTCCTTTGTGGACGGCTGGTTCAGGACGGGCGATCTCGGGTGTCTCGATGACGAAGACTATCTGACCATAACCGGCCTCAAAAAGGATATGATCAATGTCTTCGGGTTAAAGGCATATCCCAGGGAGATCGAAAGACTGATCGGAAACCATCCGGATATTGCGTCCGCCCGCATCCGGCGGGAATGGCATGATCGGTACGGCGAGATCGTCGCCGGCGACATCTATTTGAAACCGGGACGGACCATGTCCGAGAGGTCCTTCTTCGACTGGTGCCGGCGGCATATATCTCCATACAAGATCCCCCGCGACATCCGGATTCATTAGAACGTGCCCGGGTCCTTTTTTAAGCGCCGACGGTCCGGTTCCGTGCGGCCGGCGGCCGGGCTCGGAAAAGGTGATGGCTGGAACGTTCCAAGCCATGAATTCCTGCGACACGTGAAACCAAAACGCCATGGATGAAGCACCATGAAAATCAATAGCCTTCGACAACGCATTGGGCTTCTGCTCCTCCTGCCGGTGGGCCTGCTCGTTTTTTTTATGGGGCTCTTCGGGTTTATGTACATGAGAGAGATCCTTTTAGACGAGTGGAGAGACGCCTCCATCGTCAAACTTGATCGGGCCGCCCATCAGATCGATATGAGGCTGGATCGGGTCATCAATTGGATTCAGATGTTTCATGAGGCCTCTGAAAGCCGTGGCGGGCCGCTGATTCAGAATTGGATTCTCACCCAGCTCAGGGACATGAAAGGCGTCGCCCAGGTTGAATTGACATGGAATGAGGCGGGCGATGCCTCCCAGACCATGCCCATGCACAGGGGCAGACGGGCCATGGAGGGGGCCGGGATGATCGGTTCTCACGGGGCCAGGGGCCTGGAAGTGACGTCTCCCCGCTACGATGCCGCCATCGGGAAAGACACGGTGGATCTCATATCCGGCATCAAGGACGAGTCCGGAAACGATCTGGGCAGACTGACGATTTCCCTGAACTTCGATTATCTCCTTGCGGGAATCAAAGGCCTGGCCTGGTGGCAGACCGATCAGGCATGCCTCATAGAAACTTCCGGCCGATACATCGCTCACACCAATGCCCTGATGGAAGGAAGAATGGAGCTTGGGGGAACCCAGGACCCCTTTGAGACGGCCCTGCTCGAAGAAATTCAGAAAAGACCTTATGGGACGTTTCTGGGGCAAGGACACCCGCCCGATCGGGTGGCCGGGTATTATAGGCTCCAGAATGCGCCCTGGATCATTGTCCTGTTTGCCCCGGGCAAGGAGGTCCTGGCGCCTATCGTCCGGCTCCGCGCCTATTTTTTTGTGGGAGTGCTCTGTACCATATGCGTCATCCTGTTGCTGATCCACTGGGTGGTGGGAAGGATGGTCCGTTCCTTTACCGAGATCTCCCATGCCTCTGCAAGGGTGGCCAGGGGGGATTATGGACACCCCATCCCGGTACAGAGCGCAGACGAGATCGGACAATTGACCCGGAGCTTCAACACCATGGTGGAAGGCTTGAAAGAGAGGGATTTTGTCGCCAACACCTTCGGCCGCTATGTGGATCAGGAGATTGCCCAAAAGCTGATGAAGATCCCGGCCGCCTCAAGGCTGGGCGGCGACAAGCGGGAAGTGGCCATCCTCATGTCGGATATCCGGGGATTTACCCCCATGGCCGAGACCATGAGGCCCGATGCCACCATCCATTTTCTGAACCGGTATTTTTCCCGTCTGATCCAGGTCATTCAGAAACACCATGGAATCATTGTGGATTTTTTTGGAGACAGCATGCTTGTCTTTTTTGATCCCATGGAAGGGCCTGTTGAACCGGTGATCCGCAGGAGTGTGGCGTGTGCATTTGAGATGCAGGATATCATGAAAAACTTTAACTCTGAAATGAAACAGGAAGGCTTCCCCGAAGTGATGACGGGTATCGGGCTTAATGCGGGGGAAGTGGTGGTGGGCAACGTGGGCTCGGAAACCCGGGCCAAGTACGGGATCGTGGGTTCGGCCGTCAATATGACCCAGAGGATTCAATCCAGGGCCGAAGGCGGAGAAGTGGTGGTTTCTGAATCGGTCCGCCAGCGTATCGTTGAAGAGATGGACATAAAGACCTGCCGATCGTTTACCGTGCCCCTGAAAGGGATAAAGGCTGAGG
>JAWOIH010000462.1:0-6238 GCA_046484725.1 Candidatus Desulfacyla sp.
ATTTAGGCGACTATAACCTGGCTGCCTTGGATGTGGAGGCCGATGTGAGGGTGGGGGAGGCCCCTGAGATCTATCTGATCGATAAGATTTTGTCCTCTTTTGAGGGCGGACCGGCCGAATGGCTGGAAAAGAGTCCGGTCCAGGTCGATGCCGGGGAGATCCAGAAGATTGCCTGCCTGGGACCCGGCGAGACCCCTGTGCGCTATCTGTTTGAGCGTCCTGCCAGGGGGAAGGATCTTGAGCTGATTGGGTCCGCAACGGACCTGAATATCAAGAAGTCCTCGCTCAACCGATTGTCGAATGCCCTGTCGTCTCTCAATATCACGGACGTGGAGCCCTCCTCGGCATCATCGGGAACGATCGGAAAAGATGCCTCTGTGCGCCTGGACTACACGCTTTTCGACGGCCGGGTTTATCAGGTCTATACCGGCAAGGCCTGTTCGGCGACCGAGCCCTGCCGGATACGGCTTGAAGTCGCCTATGAACCCTCCGAGCCTGTGAAACCCGAGACGGATCCGCCGGCCGAGACCCGAGAGAAGGCGTCTGCAGGCGCCAAAAGCGAAGATTCAAAAGTAGCGGCCGAGGCAACAGAAGAAAATGAGCGCTTGAAACCCTGGGTCTTCACCATCCCGGAATGGCAGTATCAGGCCTTTTTTACCGATCTGGATCCGTTGATCGAAAAAGAGACGGAAAAAGCGGGAGGGAACAGCCATCCCGGCAGATAATGACCACTTTTTTCTTGACCCCTGACAAAATGGTATAATAGCATATTAAATTCCTTGTGGCCTGGTTTCATCTGCGGGTCGAATGTGTTCTGAGGAATCGTTTCCTCTTGCCAAAGTGGCGACCTTGCGCTTGAGACCGCATTATAAACTTGGGAAAGGAGGTTGGCACTTTGGGAGAAGGAGTTGTGAAGTGGTTCAGTGAAAGAAAAGGGTTTGGGTTTATTGAGCAGCAAGATGGGCAGGATCTGTTTGTTCACCACTCGGCCATCAACATGCCGGGGTTTCGAACGCTCAATGAAGGTGACAGGGTAAGCTTTGAGATTGAAGAAAGTGACCGGGGGCCCAAGGCCAAGAACGTCACCAAGATTTAATCCATTAAATCGAATTCGTAAAAGGCACCGCGTCCGCAATGAGATGGGGTGCCTTTTTTGATTGATGATTGATGATTGACGATTGACGATTGAAAAAATCACACAACCCGTAACTTGCTCGGTTTGCCTAAATCCTTATCCTTTAATCATTTTGTCCTAAACTATTTTGCCATTTTCAATTATCGCTCTATGCCCAAGCCACCCGACACCATTGAGAGCATCCTGGGGCCGGACGGGATGTTGGCCCGATCGCTTCCAGGGTTTGAGTTCCGGCCTTCCCAGCTTCAGATGGCCCGTCTTGGACAAGAGGCGATCCGCAGGAATATGCCCGCCCTGATAGAGGCGGGAACAGGCACGGGCAAGACCTTCGGTTATCTGGTCCCCGTCCTGCTCAGCGGCAAAAAGTGCGTCATATCCACGGGCACCAAAAATCTTCAGGAACAGATCATTTTCAAAGATATCCCGCTCCTGCGCAAGGGAACCGGGCTTCCGATCGATGCCGTGATGATGAAGGGGAGGGAGAACTATCTCTGCCTCCACCGGTATCGTCAGTACACATCTCAGCTCTCTTTTTTGAAGACATCTCAGGCAGACAAGATCCACAGAATCGAGGCGTGGCTCAAGAGAACCACTTATGCCGATCGGGGAGAAATCCCCTGGCTCAGCGACGATGATATGTTATGGTCCTCCCTATCGTCTTCATCCGAGCAGTGCCTCGGGTCAAACTGCCCCTGTCTGGATGACTGTTTCCTGGTACGGCTGCGCAGCAGGGCTGCCAGGGCCCGGATCATCGTTGTCAACCACTATCTTTTCTTTGCCGATCTGAAGGTGAAGATGGCCGGTTTCGGGGAGATCATCCCGCGGTTTCAGGTGGCCGTTTTTGATGAGGCCCACACCATAGAGGAGATCGCCACCTCCTATTTCGGCGAAAGCCTCAGCACCCGTCAACTCACAGACCTGGTGGGTGATTTAAGGAAGGAGGCCGGGGGCCTGCGGCGGGTGGACAAGGGCCAACTGGACAGGCGTCTGGATGCCATACTGGCTGGATCGGAGCGTCTGAGGGGGGAATTTGAGGCGTACGAGGAAAAGGGGCGACTGGCCCCGGAGTTCGTCCTCCGGCTGAGCCGGGGCACGGGGCGTGACATCGAACGCGGTCTCAAGGAGGTATGCGAGGCCCCGGATCTCAAGGAGGACCCCCATTTGCGGCCCCTTCTGGACAGGTCCAGGGAACTGGGCCGACTGTTGGAAGAGATCCTCAAAAAACGGGACGACAACTGGTTGAACTGGTACGAGAAGCGAAAAAAGAGCCTGATCCTTCATGCATCGCCGCTCGACATATCCGAATCGATGAACGACCTCCTCTACGGCGCGATCCGGGCGACGCTCTTTACGTCTGCAACCCTTGCCACAAACGGGACATTTGATTACGTCCGCGCACGGCTGGGACTTCCCGAAACGACGCTGCAGGAGATCTGCCACTCTCACTTCGATTTCAAGTCCCAGACGCTGCTCTACATCCCCAGACGCCTCTCCGCCCCCAATTCTCCTGATTTCGGACGCGACGCCGGCCATGAGATCATGAGGATCCTTGAAAAGACCCAGGGGCGGGCCCTGGTCCTTTTTACCAGTTATCACAACCTCAATATCGTGTACGAGATCTTAAAAGGGCAGCTCCCCTATGCGATTCACAGACAGGGCGATGCCCCCCGGTCGGTTCTGTTGGACAGATTTCGGGAGGATATCCATTCGGTCCTATTGGCCACCGGCGCCTTCTGGCAGGGGGTGGATGTGCCGGGTGAATCCATGAGCTGCCTGATCATCGACAAGCTCCCCTTTGACTCGCCCGGGGATCCGGTTGTCTCCGCCAGGATCGATGCCATCCGCAGCCGGGGCGGGAATCCCTTTATGGAATATCAGGTCCCCTCGGCCATTATCACATTGAAGCAGGGCCTCGGGAGGCTGATCCGAAAGCGATCCGACCGGGGGATCCTTGCTATTCTGGATGTCCGGATCCTGACCAGCCGCTATGGTCGGTTTTTCTTGGAGAGCCTGCCGCCTGTCCCCGTGACCCACGATCTGTCGGACATCGACCGATTTTTCGCTGAAACGGGTTCGATGCGTCAACCCCTCAACAAGATGTGAAGGAGAAGCCAACATGCCCCCGAAGCCGTGGAAGGTTGTGGCCAGCACGTGGGACAGGTCCTATCGGGTCTTCAACCTGCGCACAGACCAGGCCATGTCCCCTCGAACCGGCAGGACACACCCGTTTTTTATCCTGGAATCCTCATCCTGGGTCAATGTCATCCCCCTCACCCCGAAAGAGGAGGTCGTCCTGGTAAGACAGTATCGGCACGGCACCCGGTCGGTCACCCTGGAAATTCCGGGCGGACTTGTGGAGGATTCGGATTCGCCCGAAGATGCGGCGCGAAGGGAACTGCTGGAAGAGACCGGTTATGTGGCCGGGGAGATTTATCCGCTGGGCTGGGTCCATCCGAATCCGGCCATCCTGAATAATCGCTGTTACACATTCCTGGCCTTGGATGCGGTCTTCTCAGGAGCACGTCACCAGGACGACCGGGAAGACATCGAAGTCCTCCTCAGGCCTTTAAATACCATCACTCGCCTGATCCGGGAAGGAGAAATATCCCACTCCCTGGTGGTGGCCGCCTTCTACCGGTTTTTCATGGAGTATCAGCCTGGGTTTTGTCGTTGACCCGCGCCGGCGTTATCCTGGTGATTTCCTGCTGCTGCGAAGGGTCTTTACGGGTGGATGACCCCTATCGACCCCGAACGGGGAGCCCCCTGCTTCGGTCCGGGTCTTAACGGGCGGCTACAAGGATGCAAGATTTTCGGCCCATGCTGCTGCCTCCATGTAGGATTGCGGGATGGTTGCTTCTTCCACGTCCGTTTTTGCCACTGAGTCCCTGAATTTTTCCCAGTCCCCGGTTTCGAAGGAAAATGCGATGCCGAGGTATGGGGCGAGCCTCCCCTCTCCCCGGACAATGGCCGATTTGATATCTTCCGAAAGGGGGAGCTTTTCCATGATGCTCAGAATGGGTTCGTCAAGTATGGCATCGATCAGGGAGAAGAGGCCGAGGGTGAAGAGTTCGGCTTCATCCACCTGGTCGTTATTCCCCTTGCCAAGAAGTTCACACAGTCTGGCCCTTACGATGGAGGCCCTTATGAGTTCGTCGGGCTTGTCTTCCGCCAGGTTTGCCAGGGCCATCAGGGAGACGAATCGGCGGATTTCCTTTTCCCCGAGAAGGACAATGGCCTGCCTCATGGAGGAGACCTCCTGGACGCGTCTGAAATAGGCCGAGTTGATATATCGCATGAGCTTGTAGGCGATGGCCACATCCCTCTGGATCACCGTTTCAATGTGTGAGAAACTGCAATCCTCCCTGTTGGCCTCGGCCATGATCTGAAGGATGGTCAGTTTGGCCGGCGAGGTGCTTTTCCCCTTGAGTATCTCGGGTTTGCTGAAAAAATACCCCTGAAAGTATCCAAAGCCCATGTCGAAGGCCTGCTGGAATTCCTCGTAGGTTTCCACCTTCTCTGCAAGGAGCTTCAGTTTGAAAGGGATTAGCTTGGCCAGGAGATCTGCCAGCTCCTCCCTGGGCGTGAGTCGGAAGTCGATCTTGATGATTCCTGCAAGGGCCATGAGGGGCTCCAGGCTTTTCCTGTAGACAAAGTCGTCCAGGGCCAACTGGTATCCCATTCCGCGCAATTCCCTGCATGCTTCCAGCAAGGGTTCCATGGCCTCCACATCCTCCAGGATCTCGACGACAAGCTTGTCTTTCGGGAAGAGCAGGGGGATCCTTTTCATAAGGAGCTGGTCGGTGAAGTTGATGAAGGCGAACCTGCCGCCGGTGATGGCATCCATGCCCATGGAAAGAAAGCTGTGGGAAAGGATCTTGGAGGTAGCCGCATGACCGTCTACATCGGGAAATACATTTGAGAGGCCGTCCCTGAAGAGGAGTTCATAGCCGTACAGTTTTCTTTTTCTGTTGAAGATGGGCTGTCTGGCTACATATATGTCCATATCGGACCCATCTGCCTGAACCACAGTCTGGTCAGAAGGTATCTGTTCTTCTGAAAAACGACGCGGCCATACTCCGAAGGGGTTGCGATCTAAAACCGTCGACCAACAGCTCGTCGGACCCCAGTGTTCCGAATGGAACAGCGTCTCAGGGGCCCAGATGATGGGAACACGCGGTTTTTCGCAGCGGCACTGCGATGACCATCACAGACCAGTCCAGGTTGTCTTCGACCGGCAGAATCTTGAGCAACAGGGTTTCACCGTTTACCCGAACACGAAACGGATCGATGGTTTCCGGGAGGCCATCCCCGATATCTTCCAGGACCTCGGCGATCATCCTGCGTTCAGGTTCGTCAAAGAGTCCGATAAAGCGTTGTCCCAGTAGCCTTTCTTCGGAACCGCCGAACAAAGACAGCGCAACATTGTTGGCGAAGACCACCTTCCCTTCAGAGTTCAGCTCGAGGATCCCCTCGGAGATGTTGTTTAATAGGGTTTCCATATGTCTTTGAACGGAGAGGAGTTCCCGGGTAATCCCCCGGCAATAGATGCCCTTGAGATCCGTAGCGCGTCCCTCTGGGAAGAGGGGAGAGGAGCGGCCCGCATCGTCCACGGCAGCAAGTACATGCCGGGACATCTCGTCAAGCGGTCCCTTGGCTATGGAGGTGTTCGCGCCCAACTCGGCGAAACGGGTCGGTTCCTCGGCCACGGTTGCCGAGACAATGGCAATATATGCATTTCTGAGATCCGGCGTTTTTCGAATAATCCGGCACAACCTGTCGCCGCTGATGTTGGGCATGACAAGATCCAGGAACACAATGTCAGGGATATAGTCCCTCAGGATCTCGAGCGCGGAGAGCCCGTCTTGCGCTGTTTTCACCTCATGACCCTGTTCCGTCAGCAGGTCGGTCATGAATTCCAGCATGAATCGATCATTGTCCACTGCCAGTATCTTTTTTCCCATTTTCGACGCTCCGTGATGACGTGGAGGCATCAAACGAGTCTTCCAGACAATTCTTGGGGCAGGCGGGCCAATGGACCCACCTTGCTATAAACTGCGGGTTTCTGTCAAGGGCAATTGATGCGCCAGGAGGTCCCAAATTCAT
>JAWOIH010000464.1:0-3723 GCA_046484725.1 Candidatus Desulfacyla sp.
ACCGGCCCATGCAAAAAAGATCCCCGACCTGGAAAACCTTGTGGAAAAATCCATGGCGGAATTCGGACGTATCGATATCCTGGTCAACAACGCGGCCACCAACCCTGCCATGGGTCATGTGGTGGACACCGAGGAGAGCGTCTTTGATCATATCATCGACACCAACCTCAAAGGCTACTTCATGCTGAGCAAACTGGTGGGCAAGATCATGCGGGACCAGAAATCCGGAAACATCATCAATATCTCTTCCGCCGGAGGCGTCAGCCCGGCCGAGGGCCTCGGGCCCTACTGCATCAGCAAGGCTGCAATCAACATGCTCACCAAACAGATGGCCCTGGAGCTGGGTCCCTTCAATGTCCGCGTCAACGCCATTGCACCGCGCATCGTAAAAACCGACTTCAGCAAGGCACTTTGGACCAACGACAAGCTCATGGAGATGGAGTTCAAGTTCACGCCGCTCAAGTGTGTAGCCACCCCTGAAGAAATGGCACAGGCGGCCCTTTACCTGGCCTCCAGCGCCGGCAACTATATGACCGGGCATATTCTCGTAATTAACGGTGGCGCCTTTTTTTAGGCAGTGACAAAAGGCGCCAGGGTTCATTTCAGGCCAGCCGGTGCACTTGGGAGAGACCAGGTTGCTCCGACTCACCTGTCCGGTGAAACTGACAGGGAACGCGGAAGATCCGGTTGGCATTTTGGTCGCTTTTGACACGTCAGTTTCTTTTAGGCGCTTCCATGCTCAAGGTCATCAATTTAGAAACCACCTACAACGACATCATCCTGGCCCTCAAAGGGGTCTCTCTTGAGGTGCCTCCGGATCGTATTGTAGCCGTCCTTGGGGCCAACGGCGCCGGCAAAACCACCACCATCAACGCCATTTCGGGCATTCGAAAAAGCCTGAATATGGCTATTGAAGACGGGATGATCGAATTTGAAGGACAGGTCATCAACGACCGGGAACCCCACCAGGTGGTGTCCATGGGCATTCTCCAGGTGCCGGAGGGAAGGAAGGTCTTCGCCGAATTGACCGTGGAAGAGAACATTATCATCGGTTCCTATACTCTCCAGCGCAGGCGACACTATCTGCGCAACAGGGAATCGGTCCTGGGTTATTTTCCCATGCTCAAAGAACGGGGCAGCCAGTTGGCCGGTTATCTGAGCGGCGGCGAACAGCAGATGCTCGTGATTGCCCGGGCTCTCATGCCGGAACCCAAACTGATTATGATGGACGAACCTTCCCTGGGCATTGCACCCATTATGGTCAAGGAAATTTTCCAGATCATTGACCGGATCAACCGTGAAGAACATGTGGCTATCCTGCTGGTGGAGCAGAATGCCCACGTGGCCCTGTCTATCGCGCACCACGGATATATCATGGAGAATGGAAGGGTGGTGATGGAAGGCCCCAGCGAGGTCCTCAAGGAAGACCGGGACATCAAGGAGTTCTATCTGGGATTGTCGGAAGTCGGCGCCAAAAAGAGCTTCCGGGACGTGAAACACTATAAACGAAGAAAACGATGGCTGAGCTGAAAAAGGGGCGTCCCATACAATTGGAGATCTCAGACGTGTCCATGGGTTTCGGCGGCATTCAGGCCGCCAGTGACGTTTCGTTTTCGGTACGCGAGGGGGAGATCCACTCCATCATAGGGCCAAACGGCGCCGGTAAGACCACGGTTTTCAACTGCATCAGCGGAATATACCATCCACAAAAGGGGAGCATTCGATTCCAAGGCAAGGAGATCGTGGGAATGAAACCCCACAAAATCGCCCATCTCGGAATCGCAAGGGCCTTTCAGAACATCGAGCTTTTTCGAGGGATGACGGTCCTGGACAACCTCATGTCTGCGAGGGGCTTCCTGCTCCCCTACGGTCTGTTCCGTTCAGCCCTCTTTCTGGGAAGATGCGTACGGGAGGAGGTCATTGCCCGGGATGCAGTGGAAGCGGTTATTGAGTTTCTGGATCTTCAGCGCTTTCGTAAGACGCCGGTGGGCGGTTTATCCTATGGCCTCCAGAAAAGGGTGGAACTGGCCAGGGCCTTGGCCATGAGTCCCAGGCTTCTATTGGTGGATGAACCGGTGAGCGGCATGAACCTGGAAGAAACCGAGGACATGGCACGCTATCTTCTGGACATCAACGAGGAGATGAACATCACGGTGGTGCTCGTTGAACACGATATGGGTCTGGTCATGGATCTCTCCCACAGGGTCACGGTACTGAATTTCGGCATCAAGATTGCGGACGGTCCCCCGCGGGAAATCGGCCGGAACCCAAAGGTCATCAGCGCTTACCTGGGTGAGGAAGCAACCCAAGGACGATCTTGAAAATGGACAGCGTGGAAACCACCTTTCCTAGGCTCCTGTTGGAAAATGCACGCCGATACGGGAATCGGGTGGCCATGAGGGAGAAGACCAAGGGGATTTGGCAGGAGATCTCCTGGGAAACCTATTTGAAAAGGGCAAAACGGCTCGCCCTGGGCCTTTTGAAGATAGGACTGAAGGGGGGAGAGAATGTCTCGATTTTGGCCGAAAATTGTCCTGAGTGGCTCTACGCAGACCTGGCCATTCAGGCCCTGCGCGGTATTTCCGTAGGCGTCTATCCCACCAGTTCCACGGATCAGGTCCAATATATCCTGAGTCATTCCCAATCCAGAATTGTGTTTGTGAAAGACCAGGAGCAGGCGGACAAGGTCCTGGAGATCAAAGGCAGGGTCCCCCGGTTGATGAAGATGGTGGTCATGGATATGAAGGGACTCCGCCACTATGAAGACCCGCTGATCATCAGCTACCAGGATGTAGAGGAATATGGGAGAAAGGCGGACGCCCAGGATCCGAAAGCCTTTGAGCGGCTGGTTGAGCAGACCGAGCCGGAGGATGTGGCGTTTATCGTTTATACTTCGGGAACCACCGGTCCCCCCAAAGGCGCCATGATCTCCCACAAGAGCGATATCCACATGATCGTCAAAGGGCTGCAGCCCATCCTTCATTTTACGGATGAGGACTTTCTTCTCTCCTATCTCCCGCTGTGCCATATCCTGGAACGAAATCTTTCCATGTGTATGCCGCTGGTGTTTGGATACGCCATCAATTTTGCAGAGTCCGTTGAGACGGTCCCCCAGAATATACAGGAAATATCCCCGAGCTTTTTCGCTGCGGTCCCGAGAATTCTCGAAAAGCTCCATTCGGCGGTCAAAATCAAACTGGAAGACAGCACCCGGTTCAAAAGATTCGTATTTCGCATCTGGGAGCCGGTTGGCATTAAAGTGGCCGAATTCAGGATGAAAGACCGGCAACCCCCCCTGGAATGGTTTCTGCTCTATGTCCTGGGCTACCTCTTCAGTTTCAGGCCGGTGAGAGACAAGATGGGGCTTCTGCGATGCCGCTGCATTATGAGCGGCGGGGCCCCTATCGCCCCCGAGGTCCTGGCCTTTTTTCGATCTCTGGGCGTTAAGACCGTTGAATTGTACGGATTGACCGAGACCTGCGGAACAGTGTCGGGTCCCCACCGCGTTGTGAAACATGGGTCTGTCGGAGAGCCGTGCGGGGCCTTGGCGTTCCGTCTGGCCGAGGACGGCGAAATACTCCTTAAGGGGGATTCAGTCTTTTCCGGTTACTATCGGGATCCAGAAGCCACTCACGCATTGATCCGGGACGGCTGGCTTCAAACAGGGGATATCGGGGAATTGGACGAAGATGGCCACCTCTATATCGTGGATCGAAAGAAAGA
>JAWOIH010000138.1:0-6721 GCA_046484725.1 Candidatus Desulfacyla sp.
GGTCCAATTTATAAGAAATGATGCTGGATGCCTTGTCTTTGCCCAGAATGGCCAGCTTGACTGTTAACGACCCGGTGAGTGCACCACGACCCATATGCAGCATAACAGACGGGTTTGACAAATAAGGCCACAACCCATTAATTTCTTAAAAAAAAATGATCTTTTGAGTGCGGCCGGATTGTTTGTTGTTCTTGGCTATGAATGAGGGAGGGGGAGAGTCGTGTTAAGGATGGTCAGACTTCGTGTGCTGCAGGAGTTACCATCTGGATATCTCACGCTTTCAGCACCACCCAAAACGTGACATATCTGCCATGTCGGTCAGCATCTAAGGAATAAACTACCAAGGCATATCGGGTAGTTACGTAGTTATCTCGCAATGACTAATGGTGACGCGCTTGCAGGAAATCGTTCTTCCAACTCAAACAACGGGTTCAGTTTTGAGTCTCTGAGAAAGGCAACCCGGCCAGTTCTTCTCTGACCCTGTCCGGTTCTATTAAGGTTCCCAGGCGGACGAAGATCTCAAGGGCGTGAGTTAGGTATTTCCGCGCCTGAGGGATATTTCCTCCATCCCTGTACAGTCGCCCATAATCCGCGCAGGCGAGTGCGACTTCGTTTTCCGCTCCGATCTCTTCAAGCACAGAAATCGCTTTAGAGAAATGGTCGGCTGCCATTTCGCGATTCATTTCAAGGGTGATTTTTCCCAAGAGCCGATGACCACGGCCTATGACGAATTTCATTCCCGCCCGCTCGGCAAGTTCCAATCCTTCGCTGCACTCTTTGGCTGCGTCGTCCTTGTCTCCGCTTCGGAAAATTGCCTCGGCGGTGGTTATCAATGTAAAAGCCTCGCCGGGAACAAAATGCGCCGCTCGATACATGAGGGCAAGATTCTTCCCCAGATCCACTCCTAAGTTAGGATCGCCGATCCGAGCGTGCGCCCACTGAAGTCCCGATTGAGCCCAAATCCTTTCGGCTATCGTAGTCGATTTTTTGATTCCCAGTTCCGCATATTCAATGGCTCTGCTCAAATCGCCTTGCAGTGTATAAGCTATCGACAGAGCAAACGCCGCGAAAGATATTATGTGATTCATTCCGTACTTCTCACCGACACTTAACCCGTTTTGCCCCTCTTCCGCGGCTTGGCCCCAGTATCCTTTGAAAGAGTAGGCCCAAGAAGCCCCAATGAAGGCCAAACCTTCCGCGCGGGATGGGGATGCTCAGCCAGGAGTCGGAGGATGGTATCCTTCAGGGCCAAGACCAGCCCGAAGTCGCCCCTATACAAGTGGCCCCACTGCAATCCCAGATTCGCAAGTGCCAACTCCTGTGGCCTTTCCACAGCCTCCAGAAGCTCGCATGCCTTGGCTGATCTTTTAATGGCTTGGTCCAGGCGGCCGAACCACCACTCGCATACCCCAAGTCTTCCATAGAACGCGCCTAATATTGCACGATCACCCAACCCGATGGCCACGGGCTCATAACGGATCAATAGATCGTAATACTCCGACATTTTGGATAGGCGTTGATGGACGCCGGACTGATTGGTCAGAATGACAATCCGCCGCAACTGATTGGACCGGGTCTCAGGCAGGCCATCGAGGATCTTCATGGCCTGATCAAAATAGGCCAGGGCTTCATGCGCCGCATCCTTGTGGGCCGCTTTTCGATTGGTCAGATCCAGGTATTCCACAGCCTTCTCTTTATTGCCGCTCAAAACATAGTGATGGGCCAGGATTTCACTCAGCTCATCCAACTTTTCGGGGTAAAGCCCTTCCATGGCCTGCCCTATTTTTTCATGGATCTCCTTTCTACGTTGAACCAATAAGCTGTTATAGGCCACCTCCTGAGTCAATGCATGCTTGAAGATGTACTCCAGCTCCGGGAACAGGGCCTTCTCGTGGATGAATTCCAATCCCTGGAGGTTCAAGAGGTGGGACTTCAACTCCTCTCTCATCCCGGTGATGCTCTGAAGGATCCGAAAGGCGAACTCCCTCCCGATCACCGAGGCCACCTGCATGATCCTCTTAAGGCTCTCTTCCAGGCGGTCGATGCGGGCGGCGATGATACCCTGAATCGTATCAGGAACCTGAATATCAGAGGGCCTTTTATTCAGGACATAGCGGTTTGCTCGTCTTTCAATGGAGCCGTTTTCCAGAAGGGTGTGCGTGAACTCCTCCATGAACAACGGGTTTCCGGCAGCACGATTCAGGATCAATCCCTTCAGTTCCGGCTCGACCTCAGTTCCCTCGAGGATGGCCTGGACCAGTTCGCCGCTCGACTGAACGGTGAGCTGGTCCACCCCGATTCGGTTGTAATAGGATTTGCTGCCCCATGGATGGGTATACTCGGGTCGGTAGAGGAGGATCAGCAGGATACGGGCGTTGGGGAGCCACCCAATCAGATAGTCCAGAAAGTCCTCGGAGGTCCTGTCGATCCAGTGCAGATCCTCGATCGCAATCACCAGGACTGTCTCAAGGCTCAGGTGAATCACCAAGTCCCGGATGGCCTCGAAGGTCCTCTCTCGTCTCTGCTGGGGCTCCAGTCTGAGATACGCCTGATCATCTATTTTGAGGGATAGAAGGTCATGGAACGACGGGACCGTTGCGCTCAGCTTGGGGTCAAAACCGGCCGTCTTTTCTGCTATCTTTTTCTTGATGGTCCCCTCTCGATCGCCCTCCTTGATGCCAAAACAGGACCGCAGGATATCGAGCAGGGGCAGATAGGCCATGGATCCACCATAATGAAGGCACCGTCCTTCGAGATATGAAACCTCCTCCTGAGGCAGCCCTTTTCTGAACTCCAGGAGGAGCCTGGATTTTCCCACCCCGGCCTCCCCTACAACACCCACCACCTGGCCTGAGCCCTTTCGCACCTTGACGTATGCCTCCATGAGGGCGGCAATGGAGTGCTTCCGGCCCACGAACCGGGTAAGCCCCCTGGCCACCGAGGCCCCGATGCGGGTCTTCACCTCACCCGTTTTGATCAGCTCAAAGGCCTCCTGAGGCTCCTTCTTGCCTTTCACCTCAAGTTTTCCCAGGGACTCAAATTCGAAGAAATCCCTGACAAGCCGGTAGGCATTCCCGGATACCAGGATCGTCCCGGGTCTGGCCATCGTCTCCATCCTGGAGGCAAGATTCGTGGTGTCCCCGACGGCCGTATAATCCATCCGCAGGTCATCGCCGATAGAGCCCACAATCACCGGCCCTGAGTTGAGCCCAACACGCATCTTGAACGATATCCCCGTGTCCTTCTCTATTTTGTCGCCATACTCCCCAAGGGCTTTTTGAATGTCCAGGGCGGCATAACAGGCCCTTTGCGCATGATCTTCATGGGCAATCGGAGCGCCGAAGAGCGCCATCACCCCGTCCCCGGTAAACTGGTTGATGGTGCCTTCGTATTTGTGGATCTCATCCATGAGGATCTTGAAACACCCGTCCATGATCTCGTGGACTTCTTCCGGGTCTAATTTCTCTGAGAGGCGCGTAAAATCGGCCACATCCGCAAACATGACCGTCACCAGCTTTCGCTCGCCCTCAATGGCGCTGCGGGTGGTAAGAATCTTGTCTGCCAGGTGTTTGGGAGTGTAGGAGCGGGGCCGGTCGTATTTGAATGGAGGAACTTCTACGGCCGCTTCAAGGGCCCCTCCGCATTTCCCGCAGAAACGAAAATTGGACGGATTGACATATCGGCATTGAGGGCAGATCCTCTCCAGTTTTTCCCCGCATTCGCCACAAAACACCATCCCTTCCGGGTTATCAAACTGACAGAATGAGCACTTCATGTTTTATCCCTCACATCGATTTTTGACCGCAACCGAAACAGCCTTGGGATCTCCCCCTGTACCCCTTGACATCCGAACTCAGGATAGCCGTCAGCTTTCGTTTGGTTCGCTCCATATTCATGAGTGTACCCCTTGAAACACAAAAGCCTCCGAGCAGATACAGATATCCACTGGAGGCGCTAATCTCACCACCCTCTGGAGACATAATACCATGATTCCCTCCAAGAAGGTTGAGGTTGTGCAGTTGGGTTGTCTTAATTTGACCGGGATGAACCGAATTCAATTTGATTAGAACCCAAAGAGGGACAGATGTCAACCGAATCAGGGATAAACCGTTTGATGGAGCCAGATCGAGCGTCTGTTTCAGTGTAATATTAGCGATTCGGATCGTGGTGGTAGTGTCGGCCAGACCGAGTGGGCATCAGAGCTTTCATCCGGATATCTCACACATTCAGCACCACCCAAAGCTACAGATATCTGCCATGTAGTTGATATGATTACATTGTAATGGCTACGGGCAAGTTTCGAAACTCATTTCCAATCCAAAACCTCTCGGATCGTATTGGCAATCTGACTCATCACGGTCGGCTTCATGACATAAGCCAGGATGCCTGTCTCTTTGGCCTGTTTCTCACCAATCCTTTGACTGAATCCTGTTCATAAGATGGCAAGGATATCGGTCTTTGTGGCCATCAGTTCTTTTGCAGATTGTCTGCCTGTCATGTTATGCAGGGTCATGTCGGCAATGACAAGCTCGAATCCGCCTGGGTTGTTAGGAAAAGCCCCAAACGCCTCTATGCTGCAAAAGGAACCGATTCTAATGCCGTTTTATCGCTTTCGATGAGACCTTGACCCTTCAAACCATGATTTTTTCATCTCCGACCAGTCTACAAGTCTCATGCTTTCGGCTTCCATTGAATACCGGCACGCATCAATGCCAAAAAATCCGTGAAGCTTTTTGTACGAAGCGCGGCGTCAGACATGCGCTGATCGCGGAACTTCCGTGCTATTTCGGATGCAATATCCAGTTGTGCGCTGGAATCGTCGATGGGCGTAAGGATGAGGAAGATCACGTTTGCCAGCCTGTCATCCGGTGCATCAAAATCAATTCCGGTTGCAGAAATTCCGACCGCCACCAACGACTCCTTCAGGTGCTCGATTCGCGCGTGGGGGAGCGCCACCCCGTTGCCAATGCCGGTGCTAAGTGCGTCCTCACGTGCCCAGACTGCCGCTTCCACGGTTTTTAAATCTAAATCCGTCACCTGGCACATCGTCGCCGTCATTTCGTGAATGGCCTCGCGAGGAGAGGCGGCCTTCAGTTCCCGAAGAAAAAGCTTGGACGACAACAAATCCTGTAGCCGCCGTTTCTTTATGGGCCTGAGGATAATCTGCATTGCCGGACCGCTCATCATCGAGGTGACAATCGCCATAATGACCAAAGCGACGAACAGCCGTTGCCGTATAATTTCTGCTTCGAGTGCAAGCATCCCCACAATGATGCCCATAGCGCCGACCGAAACCATGGCAAAACCGACCGCCGCTGCCTCCCGTTGGGGCATTCCTCCCCACCGGGCGCCCAAAGCCCCACCGCAAAATTTGCCCACACATGTGAGACCTATCACGATCAACACGAGGCGGAGATCAAAATGGGTTATAAAATTCACCTTGAGTCCGATGCTCGCAAAAAACACCGGAGCGAAAAAGAATGAAACAAAATGATGAATAGTAATCCGGGTACGTTCCCGGAGGCATGGGGAGTCTCCAATAGCCGCGCCCACGACAAAAGCGCCAAAAATCGCATGGATTCCGATCCATTCGGTGAATGCTGCTCCGAGCAGTGCCAGTATCAGCGCAAAACTCAGTTCGCCACCCGGCCATCGGGTGTAAGCCTGAACAAACGGCAAAATCTTGTGAATCAGCCAGCGACCGACCGTGAGCATTGCCCCGACAAAAGCCAAAGTCAGTGCAATGGTCACGACGATATTGTTTCCATTCCCGGCCGGGTTGCCTATAAGACCTAAAATGATGGCGAAAATAATCCAGCCGATAAGATCGTTAAAGATCGCTGCGCTGACGACCACCATCCCCAGATCAGTCCGATATAGGTGCATATCCATCAGCGTCTTAGCAATAATGGGCAGGGCGGAAATCGACATGGCAATCGCCAAAAACATGGCAAATATGAATGGATCGGCTTCTGAATGACGTCCAAGTGCATGGGGTATCAGGACGGCCGCAGTAAGAGCGATAAGAAATGGGATGGCGATGCTGGAAACGCCGACTTTGCAGCCCACCTTGCCCTCCTTCCAGATTGTTGACAAATCCACCTCTATGCCCGCCACCAGAAGAAACAACACAATCGCCAGTGTTGAGATCACGTCCAAACTCAAGGCGATAGGGCCTTGCGACGGGAAGAGGAAAGCGCACAATTCAGGAGCGATGCTTCCCAAGATGGTCGGGCCAAGCAGGACCCCGGCGAGCAGTTCCCCCAATACAGCCGGCTGGCGCAACCGCAGGGCCAACTCTCCAAGCACTCGGGCCACACCGAGCAGGACCCCCAAGGAGAGAAACATAGCCGTAATGTTATGCGATGTCAGATTTTCCATGTCGTCATTTTCAACATGCGTTTCCTACAAGACGGAGGGATGGGGACGTTATGATTTTATGCCAGGCGCTCGGTTCACCCTTCGCAGAAACAGGTGGGTAATCGTCTGGGAAAGTGACTTTTTAATCGGAATCAAGGTGTTTCCCCTTTCGCGATTGAGGAATGCCTTCCGCCGCCTATTTGTGCTATGGGGGCAATAAGAACTTTGTCTACTCTCCGAGGAATATTTCGACGCAGAAAAACGCGCCATCGGCAACTCCGTCCAGGTGTTCTTCAACGACGGCAGTTCCAGCGAGAAGGTCAGCATCGACTTCCCGGTGGGTCACAGGCGTCGTCGCGAA
>JAWOIH010000166.1:0-16459 GCA_046484725.1 Candidatus Desulfacyla sp.
GGGCGAAACCGCCTATATTATCCAACAGGGGAAGGTCGAGGTCACCAAACAACTGGACGGGAAACAGGTCCGTCTGGGAGACGTGAGTGTCGGGGAGACCTTCGGCGAGATGAGCATGATCGACGATAAGCCGCGAAGCGCAACGGTGACCGCCCTAGAGCAGACTATTGTCCGTGAAGTCCACAGAGACGCCTTTTTTGAAAGTCTTCAGACCGACCCAGAGATAGCCGTCAGCATATTGAAGGTCCTCTTCGAACGTCTGAGAGAATCGCATGTCAAAATACTCCAACTTCAGCAGGCTGCGCCCGATGCCTTTGAACGCATCTACCAGGGGGTCAGTGCAACGCCGGACCGGTCCGGACCCGCTGTGTCCATGGAAGGGCTGACCCCCATCGCCTCACAATCACTCCCGGAAAATCCTTTTCTCATAAAGGAGTTTCCGTTCTTGATCGGTAGAAAGAGCAGGGATCCCCTCGCCTACAATGATCTCAAAATAGCGGACACGGTCCCCCTTCAGATATCACGGCACCACATGGAGTTCATCAGGGTTGGAGACCGGATAGGCGTTTCGGATAGAGGGAGTTATCTGGGATCCATCGTGGACGGTCGGTTGCTGGGCGGTGAGGGGGGGACGCCAGGCCCGATTTGTTTTGAAGAGCCGGAGGCGACCCTTATTTTGGGGAACAGCAAATCCCCCTTCCGGTACAAGATCAGAATCCTATGAAGAAGGCTGGATAACTCCGGTAAGTTTCTGAGATGGCCCAGGACCCATCAGAAGGAAGCCTGCGCAGAGTTCAAAAACGAACAGACATGGCCGACACCGCCACAAAAAGAGAAGAAACCAGAGGTTAGCCCCCGATACCCTGAGAAGACAAAATAGAGGGCCGCCGGGATTCAGCCGCCCCTGCAAATAGTCGTCTTCAGAGACCCCAGATACGGCATCCGAACCCCAAGGCCCTCCCCGGTCTCGAGAACGTCAAGGAAAACCCGTTGACGATCGGTTTTCTCCTGCATGCCTGAAGGCCGGCTGCCATGGCCGAAGCGTTGGATGTATCCAGGGAGAGGGGAAGATCGCACACCTCCTGAACCGCCTCCACAAGAAAGGCCATTTTCTCTTCCCCGTCCCGCGTCAAGGGGCCTGGATTGATATCCAGTATGTCGGCCCCCGCTTGTTCACATTGTTTTGCCAGGTCCTGAACAGGCAACGGGTCCATTTCACTTAGGGCCTTTGCAACCCGTGGATCCGTGATCTGAATATTGTCGGCGATAATCCGCATAGACGATCCCTCGATCCGAATGCCCGCTTTGAACGCTCAACTACACAGCTTCAATGGTGGAAGGAGGCTTGGTCGCGATATTGTAGGTGACGCTGACGATGCCGGGGACCTCGCGAACAATGTCGTTGGCAAGTTGTTCAAGCGTTTCGAACGGGAGACGTGTCGGTGTCGCGGTCCGCGCATCCACGCTCTCCCAGCAGCGCACCTCGATCTGCTGGCCGAAATCCCGCTTGCCGTCGCGCATGCCGGTCACCCGGTCCTCATGAAGGATTCCCATGTATTGGAAAGCATCGGTGTTTTTCAGCAGCCGCTCCACAATGACGGTTGCCTTGCGCACCGTCTCGATGCGCTCCGGGGTGGCCTCTCCTATCACACGCGCAGAAAGCGCCGGACCCGGAAAGGGAATGCGCTCAAACAGTTCGGAAGGGAGGCCAAGCGCTTTGCCGATCACCCTGACGCCGTCCTTGCGAAGTTGTATCAGGGGCTCGATAATCTGATAGCCAAAGGCCTCCTCTGGATCGATACCGAGCTGTGCAAAGACATTGTGTTGCCGCTTGATTCCTGCCACGGTTTCATCCACGTCCGTCAGAATCGTCCCCTGGAGCAGATGTTTAGCGCCGCTTTCTTTGACAATGCGCCCGAAGACCGTGCTGTAAAAGGTCTCTCGAATCGCTTCCCGCTTCTCTTCCGGGTCCGTGATGCCTTTGAGCGCCGAGAAGAACGCCTCTCTGGCATCGACGACATCAACCCTGACACCGAGGTCCCTGAAAAATCCCACGACCTCTTCGGGTTCTCCTTGCCGCATGAGACCGTTTTCAATGAACACGGTTTTCAGCTGATTTCCCAAGGCACGATGCCCCAGCATGGTCACGGTGGACGAATCGACCCCCCCCGAAAGGGCGTTTATGGCCATCCCTTCTCCCACAGCGGCCTTGATTTCCCCAACCTTTTCCCGGATGAATTCTTCGGTGATCAGGTCTTGCACAGCGATTTCCTTAATCATGCGGCATTCTCCTCTAAATGATGAATGTTCAATAGTTGAGACCCCGTATATTCCTGGTTCTTCGCGGATTACCCGCAACCAAGGTGTCTCGCGCAAAGAGATTTTCTTGTTTTTTGTGACAGAAAATTTGGGAACAAGGCAACTAATAAATTGATATTATTGGTTTATATATCAACAGTGGGTCATGGTTTTCTCTGATGCCTGGAACCTGACACCGGGGCCTGACAAGGTCTATTCGAGACCGAACCTGAGTATCAGGTAACTCCTCGATGAGCCGTCAAAAATAGGTTACCGTAGTCGATGAGTACGGTCAAGAGGGAAATCGGGTAGGCAACAGTCCTCATTTTGTCCTTCACACTGATATGACAAGGGCGTAGTGGCGTCGTAAGGCCCTGAAAAACCCCTTAGGGCGACACTGCGAACAGGACATGAGAGACGTTTCGATCTCAACATAACAACGGCTGAGGGGGCTTGTATCTCCTTGATCTTGGGTCACGATCATGATATAAAGCCTTTGCGGAACAGGCTGGCTCTCCGCCCCTTAACGTTTTGGAATCGTTTTGAATACAAATTTCTTATAAACCGATATTGTGGGCATTTCCCAGCATCGGCGCCTTCCCGAATCCCTTATGCCTATTTCCATTCACACCAAGCGGGCTATTTTCTTTGCGTTCATTCTCGTTGTGTTGGTCGCTATCCTGTTGTCGGCGGGGTTTGCCCATTATCTTGTTCGTCCGTCCGGGACAGGCGGGCCGGATCAGCTCTTTATGGTGCGTGAAGGGGCAACCCTGACACAGGTTGCGGACAGCCTTGAAAAGAGAAAGATCATCTCCAACAAGACCCTCCTCCTGCTGTGGGGGAGGATTGCCGGTTACGGCGCCAGGATAAAGTCCGGTGAATATTGCCTCAACAGCAACATGCCGCCGTTGCATGTGCTCGATATATTGAGCAAGGGGATGGTCATCACACATTCCGTAACCATTCCCGAGGGATTTGACATCACTCAAATTGCGCAAGAACTGGAGAAGAAAGGACTGGCAGAGGGCGCCCAATTTCTGGCCCTTGCAACGGACCCGGATATGGCCGGAAAATATGGTCTCTCCGGCCCCAGTCTCGAAGGATATCTCTATCCCGATACTTACCGGGTCTCCCGGGATCAGCCGCCCTTATCCATCATTGACATGATGGTGAAACGTTTCTTTGATATCATTTCCCCCCTGGGCGAAGAAATACAGGCATCAGGCATGGCCCTGGAGCAGATCATTACCCTGGCATCCGTGATTGAAAAAGAGACCGGACAGGGCGAGGAACGCCCCATTATTGCGAGTGTCTTTTTGAATCGATTGAAAAGGGGAATGCGTCTTGAAAGTGATCCAACCGTGATTTACGGCATCAGGGACTTCAACGGAAACCTGACGAAAAAGGACCTGGCGCAACCCACCCCCTACAACACCTATGTTATTCGAGGCCTGCCGCCGGGGCCCATTGCCTCCCCCGGAAAAGAGGCGATTCATGCCGTGCTCTTTCCGGCCAAAACGGATTACCTTTATTTTGTATCCAAAAACGACGGCAGCCATCAGTTCTCCAGAACACTGGCGGAACATAATAGAGCGGTCAACACTTACCAGAAGAAGGGTCGCAGAAAGAACGGAGAAATTTCTTGACAGGACTCCTTGTATACAGTACACAAACATCTCTATAACACTGAGGAAATCATGGATTCAGGGTGGTTCGGGACCAGGCCGTTAGTCCTGTAAATTCCATGGGTTCCCGGATCCCGAATTTTCAGGGGGGAGTCATTATCATGGATATCATTGTATTGATTAAACAGGTCCCCGACACCACAGAGGTGAAACTGGATCCCAAGACCGGCAACCTCATTCGAGAAGGGATTGAAAGCATCATCAACCCCGACGATCGGCATGCCCTTGAGGCGGCCATAAGCCTGAAAGAGAGCCTGGGTGGAAAGGTGACAGCCGTTTCCATGGGGCCGCCTCAGGCGATTGACGCCATATCGGAGGCCCTGGGAATGGGGGCGGACAAAGGGATACTCCTGTCTGACAGGGCATTTGCGGGGGCGGACACCTGGGCAACCTCTTTTACCCTGGGAAAGGCCATTGAAACAATAGGGAGGTATGACCTGATCCTGTGCGGTCGACAGGCCATTGACGGGGACACGGCCCAGATCGGCCCCCAGGTGGCTGAATATCTCGGCATACCCCATGTTTCGTATGTATGCGAGATCGAGGAAACCAAGAAAAAGAGCATGGTCGTAAAACGACGGCTTGAAGATGGATATGAGCGGGTTCAGTGCGCCCTCCCGGCGCTCATTACCGTCATCGGCGAACTCAACACGCCCCGTTATCCGAGGGTCGGAGAACTGATTGCCGCCTGCCAGGAAAAGGCGCCCATCACCCTGTGGAACGCCGCGGATATCGGCGTACAGACGCGCGATGTGGGACTCGAGGGTTCTTTAACCCATGTCATCAAGACCTTTTCCCCCAAGTTCAAGAGAGAAGGGGAAATCCTTAAAGGAGATCCAAAGGCAGCCGTCGAGAGTCTGATGGGCAGACTGAAAGAGAACCGGCTCATTTGATGCTGGATGATTTGGATGATTGGATGATTTGGAAGGATGAGTGGATGATTGGATGGGTGGATGCCGGATGATTGGATGAGTTGGAAGGATGAGCGCGTAGGTCGGGCAGCGTGAAGCGAAACCCAACGACACGCTGAATTCCTCAATTCCTGAATTCGTCAATCCCTCAATATCAAAGCGAAGGAGTTAATTATGAAAGATGTTGTGATCGTTTCTGCTTGCAGAACGGCAGTCGGCGCTTTTGGCGGGACCCTGCGAGACCTCAACGCGGCCGTTATCGGGAGCGTCAGCATGAGAGAGGCCATTACACGGGCGGGCATTGCCCCCGACATGATCGACGATGTCCGATTCGGCAATTGTGTGGAACCTGCGGACTCCCTCAATGTGGCCCGCGTGGCCGCCTTGATGGCCGGCATACCGGATCATGTCACCGCAGTCACCATCAACCGGGTCTGCACATCCGCCATGGAGGCCGTCATTTCAGGAATGGCCATGATCCAGGCCGGCCTGGCCGACATTATCCTGGCCGGGGGCACGGAACATATGTCCGGGGTTGCCTACACGGTTCCCGGGGCCCGCTGGGGGTGCAGGCTCCAGGACCATGTCTTTGTAGATGCCTTGATTCATGCCCTCCACTGCGGGTCCTATCTCCTCCCGCATCCGGAAGACGGCCCTGTAAAAAAGGGAATGCCCCTGGAACTCTTCAAGGGGAAACCCTACATCATGGGGCATACCGCCGAGTTTGTGGCTCAGTTGCACAATATCAGCCGTGAAGAGATGGACGAGGTGGCCCTCCGCAGCCACAATAACGCGGAAAGGGCGACATTGGAGGGTGACTTCAAGGACGAGATCGTGCCGGTCGAGGTGCCCCAGAGGAAAAAGCCGCCCCTTATATTCGACAAGGACGAGCATTTCCGTCCGGGGATGACCATGGATCAACTGGTCAAACTGCCCCCGGCCTTTATCCCCAAGACCGGCAAGGTCACGGCGGGCAATTCCTCCGGCATCAATGACGGGTCCAGCGCCATGGTCATCATGTCAGCGGACAAGGCAGACGAATTGGGGATCCAGCCCATGGCGCGAATTCGGGCCACAGGCCGGGGCGCCTGCCACCCCTCGGTCATGGGCCTGAGCCCCGTCCCCGCGGTCAGAAATCTTCTTGATCGGCACCCGGACCTCAAACTGGACGATTTCGATCTGATTGAACTGAACGAGGCATTCGCCGCCCAGTATCTGGGATGCGAGAAGGAACTGGGCCTCAACCGGGAGATCACCAATGTGAACGGCTCCGGGATCGGCCTGGGTCATCCGGTAGGCTCCACCGGGGTGCGCATCATGGTCACCCTCCTGTATGCCATGAAAAAAAGAGGGAAGTCGTTAGGTCTCGCCACCCTCTGCGGCGGCGGGGGCGTCTCCATGGCCTGCGCCCTCGAAATGCTTTAGGCCATCAGCCCGCATAAAGAGGCTCCCCGAAAAAGGGAGCCTCTTTTTTTTCACGGCAGTCATTCCCCACATCCCCTGTTCAAGGCCTTGAGCAACGCAGAGTCAGTCGCGGCCTCACGGTTAAGGACCTCCCTCCTGTCTCTTCTCTCAATTCTCTGCTCCGCCTTTTTCAGCCCGTCCAGGTATTCCTGGAAGTGATCCTGATAGAAGGCAAGGGCCTTTGAGAAGTTCCTTCCAACAAGCCCTTCCACAAACAGAAGGGTCACATCCTTCTTCCGCCTCAGGATCGACGGGTAGCCGATCAGGATCCGACGCTCTTCATCAGACAGACCCCGTATCAACAGGCGAAACGCACTCCTGGCGCGGGGTTGATACATCCAGAAGTAGAGAAGATCGAGGGCATCGATGATCATGATCTTCGTAAAGCCCTTGATTTCCCCGCTGTGTGCGGAGGCCAGCCTTTCAGGGGATTTTAGGAGTTCCAGTGTCTTGACCTCCGGAAAGAGGAGTTCCAGACTCGCATAGGTCTCGAAGATCCCGGCCAGTTTGGTACTGTAGTCCCTCAAACGCAGGCGGATATTCTGATACCGGTCAGCGATCCCCTCAATGACTCCTGCTACCAGATCAGAAGCGGCCTTGGAGATCACGGCTGCCCATTTCTGAAGGATCTCATCAACGCCGACCACCCCCGCAGCCCCCAGAATCCCGCCTGTTGCCGCATTGATCCCGACCGCAATGGGTATGGAGAGAAGGCTTCGGAAAAGATTTCCGAAAGCCGCCCCCCTCGGCAGTCCCCTGTACACGTTATGACTCGATATGTAGAGCCCGTTCACCAGCGACATGACCGCATAAAGCGCTACCGGACGGGTCGAGGTGGTAATGCCAAATCCGTGGTGAAGGATCAAGGTCTTGGTCACGTAGTCAAGGAGCGGCACCGAAAAACCGGTAAACAGGAGGGAATCGGAAAACCTCTCCCAGTTGATATAATCGTCCCATCTTAGGAGCGGCGAACGCCGTATCCCGCCCCCCCCGAGCACGGACTGGAGGATAATTCGCAGCCCGGTGATCCCGAACCAGATAAATGCGCCGAAGTAGGCCAGCAGCCACCACTCCTTTGTCAGGGCAAAGGTGGCAAAGGCGGGGACAAAGCCGATAAAGGCCTTTAGCCCGTTTTTGACCCCGGTATTGAGGTATTTCCACGACATCCGGGTTCCGCTTCGCCTCGATGCTGAAGGCTCAAGGGTCAACCCGTTATCCGCATAGTCCTGGACGCCGCCTAAAGTGACCACATTTCCAGGGCTTTCCAGGCGCGTCGAATCCTCTTGAACCACCCAGTCGGTGCATCTCTCAACGCCTATCCATCGCAGAAAAGGGACACGGCGAAGACGCTTGTAAAGGAGATTTATAAAGGCGTTCGGACCTGAACGGAGATGAAAGGTTACCTGTCTGAGCGCAGATATCCTGACCGGAATGATCTCCCGGGAACGCGCCCGCGGATTTCGGATCTCATGCAGGGCCCGCCGCGGGAGGGTATTCTGTATGGCAAGTCCCATTCCATGCACACGGGGTGAACGGCCCGTCGAGTCGCTGCCGAGTCGGGCCTTCAAGGGCGCTCCCTTATAAAGGGCCTTCAGGGCGGCAATGTCATGGAGGATATTGGCAAGCTTCTGCACCCGGTCGTCCCGGTCCGGAAGGGCTGAGGATGCCACCCGCTCGATCGCATTTCTGATAAGGCGTTTGAGATGGATGACATTTCCGTGATTAATGGCCTGCTGGAGCCGGCTGATCTCCGCGATATGGGCGGTTCTTCCCGCTGCATAATCCTTGAGGTTAAAGATCTCCAGCCTTGTAATCATCCCTTCGCAATCGTAGAGCAACTCAATGACGTCTTGGACGTCCACGTTGCTCAGGTTGAGGGTGATGCGAAACCCGGAATGAAGCCGGGCCAATCGGCATATGATATCGTGGGGAGAAAGGTGCAGCATTTGAGGCACATCCGGCCCATCCTGCGGCACACTCGGATCGGGGATTCCCGGATTCTTGTCCGGCGCCAGGTAGTCATGGACGATCGTCTCCCAATCCAGACGATTCATCGTCTCCACCTGATGGGTGATTTCAAGACGCTCCGTGGCGTCTGCACGGCCGTAACGCTCCCTCAGCGGTTCCATGCGGGTCTTCATGGACGATAGCATCTTCTGGTGAATCAATTTTGCCAGGTGGAGGGTCGATGGCTGTCCGGTCCCGACAAACGACAGAAATTCCCTTGTCTCGATAGGGGGCATTTCAATCCCCCACGTCTCTTCGATGCGGTAGCGATGCCTGACATTAAACGCTTCCAACGCCGACAGGACATATCGCTGCTGATACGCTGAAACCTTTTTGCCCTCGGCCATAAATTCCGAAACCGCGTCTTCCGCCAGAAAGCATAGAAAATCCTGGGGGTCGGCAAACCCTCGGGGGACCCAGATAATCTGGACAAGTTTGTCGCGGAACCGCGCGGAGAACTCGATCCCGATCCGGAGGTCGATCCCCATGATTTTGGCCGCCTCCAGCAACTCAACGGCAAACCTGGGTTCGAGGAAGTTGTAATAGACCACCCTGAGGCGACGGATCCCCTTGATCCAGGCATCCATGATCAGGTGGCTGGAAGACTTGCGACCCTTGGTGTTGGCATCGTGCACATGATCATCAAAGGAGGCCTGATTCCATTCTTCCGGCATCTCCAGAAGGTGGTAGCGGCGCAACTGCTCTCGGATGATCCGGGGATTTCCGGGCACAACGGTCCTGAAATCATGGGCAAGCCGAAGCTGTTTTTCGGTGTCCCCATGCGCCCTCACCAGCTCTTTCATGATCTGCAGGAGAACGCGCGCCGTGTTCCTGGGGAGAGAACCGCCGGCCGTGTGGAGCACCTCATCCCGCAGGGAGGTGAGTGCGGTCAACCGGTCGTCAACGCCTCCTGCTTCCAGGGATTCCAGGAGATTGACGACGGCAAAGGCAATTCGAAGCCCTCTCGATTCCGCCATCTCCTTAATGCCGTGGGGATGGAGGTAGGGATAAACCAGTTTTCTGGCGCTGGTCCGGGCATCATCCCTGTTGAGGACGTCATTGACAATGCTCAACAACTGATGGTCCCGTCTGTCAAAAAGGATCTTACGCATAAAAAGGCCTGCCATAAAGCGCCCCGATGACCTCTTTGAAACGCCTAAAACCTCGGGCTTCTGTTTTCGCAAGGAGAGTGGTAAGGATAGCCGAGAGAACATTCACGGTTCATTTTTTCTCAAAACAGCAACGGGCATGCCAGAGAGAAGGCATGGGCGGCATCTTTTCAACCAATTGATTTTTATAGCTGTTATTAAAAGGAAAACCGATCGAGGTGGTTGATCGGCTATGATAACCGTCCATATTCTTGACAGATTGTAAAGAAACCGCCACGTCACCCGGTCGCCGTTTCATCGGTCGAAGGGTCCACATGTACGATCACCCGGTCCAGATCCGCCACTTCTTCAGCCAGGCAGGTTTCCACCTCTTTGGCGATCCGGTGGCCCTCAAAGACCGTCAAATGACCATCTACGACGATATGGGTCTCCATCTGATACAGACCCCCGGAGGTCCGGACCCTGAGATCGTGCACACTTATCACCCCCGGCACCCCCCTGGCGCAGGAGTTGATGGTGTTTAGGATTTCTGGCGGCGGGGCCGTGTCCGTGAATTCACGGAGGCTGTCCTTAAGGATATCAAGACCGACCTTCACGATGAAAAAGGAGACCAGAAGAGCCGCATAGGCGTCCAGAGAGTGCCAGGAGGGACGTATAAGCGCCCCGCTCACACCGATCAGCACAGCCACAGAGGAGAGGGCGTCAGATCGGTGATGCCATGCATTGGCCACAATCAGCGTGCTCCTGATGCGCCGGCCAACCCGGACCGCATAATGATAGAGCGCCTCGTTCAAGACAATCGAAACACCGGCGCATAACAGGGCCAATTTCGTGGGATGGCATACCGTATGATGGTAGATATTCAGGGCCGCTTCTATCCCGAGGTAGAGCGCCGTGGCAATCAGGGCCAGGCCTACCATGAAAGAGGCCAGGGTCTCGATCCGGGCATGACCGAAATGATGTCGCTCATCCGGCGCCTTCCGGCCCAACCGGAGGCCCACGAGCACAATGATGTCCGTAAAGAGATCGGAGACAGAATGGATTGCATCTGCGATGAGCGCTTGACTCTGCCCGAATATGCCCCCGGCGAACTTCAGCACAATCAGGACCCCATTGACCAGGGCCCCGACCCACGTAACGGTCCTTCCTTCTTTGGCTGAAAGTGCTCTCACATCAGGCATGGTTTCTCATCACAATCCGATACATCGAGCGACGATCCTCAACCGCAGCCCCGCCTCCCGGCTATTCCCCTTTGCATACATAGCACCTGCGCTCGTTGGAGCGTAATCCGGGTCAATCACACAGGGGCATCACGACCCATCTTTCCCATCCCCTCACTCATTCCCAGTCCAGCAATGGGCGCCCACCTCTTTGCATATCCGCAGAATGCCATTCACCACATAATCGGTATCCTGTTGGGTATTCCCCCCGGACGATACCACCAGGATCTGGGCGAGGTCGTCCTGAAGACGCGCCACCTTGAGGGTAATGGCCCGGTCGCCGTGCCTGAATGAAATGGACCGCTCGGCCGCATCTTTAGACAGAATCTCGTTCTCGGGTTTTTCACGGATGATCCTTTCAGCGGCCGTAAATACCTTGTCCGCATCGGCCTCCAGCAGGACCGAGGCCGTCTCGTGGCCCTGTGCCTGATCGGCAATGCGGGAGACCAGCCCCAGGGCCTTCCTCGCCAGGAAAACCGCCTGAGCCGGCGCAACCGACGGAAAGAGCAATAAAATGACCAATCCCAGAATGACTCCCTTTGCTTTCTTGAACATATCCGCTTTCTCCCTATGCAATTTCATTGTTTCCCACGTCCAACCCGGTTTCGTCCTGGCATCTCCGGAACCAAATACGCAATCATGATAGGATCGACCGGTTCTGTCAAGGGCCATTTGGTCTGAAAGTAGGCCCCGGAGTTCAGAGGTTCAAAGGTTCGAGGTTTTCGGACTCCTTCTGGCCCCGGCTCCCGTTATTGCCTTATTCCCCGGTTTTCTGTCACCCAAAACAAGAAAATCTCTTTGTAATTCGGTAAGCCCATTTCATTGACTCACACAGAGACAAAGACACAGAGAAAAACAAAAATAATTCATTTTAAGGCCCTAAAATAAAACCCCTTTGTGGCTCTGTGACTCTGTGTGAGATTTTTTGGGTTCGGGTATGGCCCGCGTGAGCCGATATCACCCTGCCTCCTCCCGGGCGAGGGAGAAGAGGGGTGCATGGTTGGAGGTGAAGATGGGCGGATCACGCCGCAGGATAGCCGCCACGTCCCGATTCTGCCGGAGGGTCTTGTCAAGAAAGCGCCGCACCTCGCCGCGATGCCAGCCTGAGGGATGGCGGAACCTTCCGTACAGCGACAGATCCCCATGGTAGAAGGGAATGGTCTCCAGGGCCTTGGCCTGCGGGCCGTGAAGGGGAAGGTTGAAGATGGCCACGTTCAGGAAGGAGATCGCGTCGTGATGAGCGGCAACAAAATCAAGGGTGCGTTGCGCCTCCGCAGGCCCCTCGGACGGCGTCCCGAAAAGGAGATACACGTAGGTCGCAATCCCGGCGGTCCGAAGGTTTGCGAGGATTCGGCTCGCCGTTTCGAGACCGATTCCCTTATGGAGGGCATCCAGGACCCCCTGATCGCCCGACTCGAGGCCGACCTTGAGCATGACGCACCCTCCCCTCCGAAGGGCCAGGCAGAAATCGAGATCGTCGATGGGCGGCGTCAAACGTGCAAATCCATACCAGGGCCGAGGCAGCCCGCCTATTGCCAGCCGCTTCAACATCGCGGGACTCAGGGCGTTATCCAGCAGGTGAACCAGGACCGGCCTGGTGGCGGCGCACAGGTTGTTCAGATCCTCAAGGGCCTTTTCCGGCGGCGCCGGACGATAGGGGGTCCCCTCGCTTTTTTCAGGACAGAAGGCGCAGCGGTTCCAGTAACACCCGCTGGAGGCACTGTAGGGCAAAATGAATCCGGGAGTCAGATACGCATTTTCTTGAAAGGGAGTATACTCCGGAGAAAACGTTCCCGGATCGGACCGCACCCCCACAAGCTCCAGCAGCGACTCCTCCCCCGGCCCTGCAACCCAGGCGTCCACCAGATCGCCCCAGCCCCTGTCCCCCAGGGCGCCCCGCATCCAGGAAGTTATCAGGCCCCCGCCCACCACGATCCGGATTCCCGGAAATTCCCGCCGCAAGAACCCCATCATCGCCCAGGCGCACAGGGCCTGGGAAAGGAAGTTCACAGAAAACCCCACCCATTCGAAGGTCTCGTTGGACAGAAACCCCCTCAACCGGGGCCCGAAATATCCATAAAAGGGATTGACCTCCGGATGTTCTGCGCACCAGGTCAAATCCGCCCGGCGCACCGGCGAACGGTCGACATTAAGATAATTCCCCAGGCTGACGGTAGCGCCGTGAGGAAGACCGGCCTTTGCCAGCAACCGATTCAGATCGGATACGGCCCGGCGGTAGGCATCCGGCCTCCCATACAAGGACCAGGTCCTGAGGGCGGTCAAATGTTCTTTTCGGTGGGCCACGGCACGGCCCGTCCACCGGTCCCCGCCCGGACGTGCCTCCCCCATCAGATAAAGGAGCCCTTCGTAATTCGCGTCCCATGCCTTGAATGGCACTTCATTGGCCTTCAGCGCACCCGCCAGCCGCGCAATGCCGGGGGGCGGCTCACAGGGCTTGGCTACGGGTGGATGGACCAGAAGGATCATGGATATCGGCTCCATACGATTGTCAGAACCGGGAATGATACAGAAAAAGACGTGGGGCGTCCCGCACCTGCATTGCCACGCACCGCATGGGAATCCCCCAGTTCCTCAATCCCTGAATTCCTCAATTCCTCAATACTTCCGCTTTCTGATGATATTGATTACCAGCCAGAGGCCAAGTACGCCGGAAATCAGGTATCCGACGACCCCGAGTGCCGGGAATCCGAACAGGAGCGGACCGATCCCGGTGGTGATGATCATGGAAGAACCGATGATCATGGCGGAGATAATGATCCCGAAGGTCAGACGGTTGGTGATGTTGTCGAGGGTGTTCCTGAGACCGCCAAGGTTTTCGTGCCTGAACCCCAATGTCAGCTCCCCGTGGTCCGCCTTGTTCAGAATGCTTTCCAGCCGGTTCGGCAGGTCTCTCTGGATGCTCAGGAACTGAGAGAACGCGAAGCGCAGGCTGCGCCAGAGCGATTCGGGCCTGAAGCGTTCGACCGCCAGGCTGGAGATATACCCCTTGGCCTCCATGAACACATTGAGATCCGGATAGATATGCCGGGCCGTGCCTTCGGCCGTGACCAGCGCCTTCATCATAATGACCAGGTCCGGGGGCAACCACAACCGATAGGTCCGCAACAGCTCGGTGATCTCCATGAGCAACTGGCCGATGTTCATGTCCTTGATCGGGACGGCATAATGGGAGTCCAGAATATCCAGGAGTTCCCGCTCCAACGCCCTTTGGTCGATGGACGTCTCGGCGTGGCCGATGCGCAACAGGGCGTGCACCATGGCCTCGCCGTCTTTGTCGAGAACGGACTTCAGGAGATAGATCAGTCCGTGACGATCCCTCTCCGACAGGCGGCCCGTCATGCCCCAGTCGACGAGGCAGATTCGTTCGTCCGCCGTGATCAACACATTTCCCGGATGGGGGTCGGCATGGAAAAAACCGTCTTCCAGGATCTGATGAATGGCGGCCCGCAGTCCCTGCCTGGCCAGGGCCTCGGGCTCCCCAAGGGTTTCGGCCGTGACGTCTTTCAGCTTCGTTCCCTGGATGTACTCCATGACCAGGATACGTTCCGTGCAGTATTCCTCATAGACCTCGGGGATATGGATCTCCGACGCTTCCCCCCCATAGGTGCGGGCGATCTTCATGTTGCGTGCTTCTCTCTTGAAGTCGAGTTCCCGGAGCAACATCCTCTTGATGAGTTGAACGAGATTCGGCAGATCAAAGCTTTTCAGCTCATCCATCCGCTCGTGAAGGCGGCCTGCCACCATCGCCAGGATGTCCAGGTCCGTGTTCATCTTGGAACGAATGCCCGGCCGCTGCACCTTGACGGCTGCAATGCGGCCGTCCTTCTTTAAGACCGCCCGGTGCACCTGAGAGATGGAGGCGGCCGCCAGGGGCGCCACGTCAAAAATAGAAAACGTTTCCTCCAGGGGTTGCCCCGTGCTCTTTTCAATCACCTCCTTGATCTCGGAGATATCCACGGGCGCCACATCGTCCTGCAGTCTGCTCAGTTCATTAATCAACAGGGGCGGCAGCAGGTCCGGTCTGAGGCTCATGATCTGACCGAATTTCACATAGGTGGGTCCCAGTTCCTCCAGGGCGTGCCGGATCCGCTCAAAGGTCCCCATCCCCTGATCCATGCTGCTGATCCTTCTAATCAGCTTGATGCCAGGGATATCGAGACGATCGATCAGGTCCTCAAACCCATACTTGATGAGGATCACGACGATCTCTTTGAAGCGACCGAGACTCGTCAACGTCTTCAGATCCATTGAAGTCTCCCTTCACGCCTGTCCCACCGCCCGTATATCATCAGTGTGTTGATTCGGCCTTTCCCGGCGGGGGCGGGCCGGTCGGATCTCCTTCCGGCGGAATGATGCCCAGGGCGCGGGCCCGTTTGGTCCATTGCCGGCGGGCCAATGCCTGCATATCCGGTTCGACATCGCTTTCGTCCACCACCTCAATCCCCAGCAACGTCTCCATCACGTCCTCCATGGTGACGATGCCTTCAATCCCGCCATATTCATCCACCACCATGGCGACATATTCGCCCTCACTTAGAAACTGTTCAAAAATCAGGATCAGCGGCATGGTCTCGGGCACCATTTTGACGCTCCTGCCGAGAGAGGCCAGGAGGGTATGGGGACGGTCCCGGGAGACCTCCAGGATAACATCGTTGGTCAAGACAAAGGAATGGATGCTTTCCGGATCTCCATCGTAGATCGGGATGCGGGAGAACCGGATCTTGGGATACCGGGTCACCACCTCTCCCACCGTCATCTCCGACGGCAGCATAAACAGCACAGGCCGAGGCGTCATAACATCCCTCACCTTTAACTTGCCGACCAACAGGAGATTTTTCAGAATGCGGGACTCCTGCCTGCTGAACAGGCCCAGTTTCCTGGCCAGGTCGGTCATGGCCTGAAGTTCTTCACGACTGACCGCAGGGCCCCTCTTTCGAGGAGAGAGCCAACGGGTGATTTTCTTCGACAGGAGCACCAGGGGGTAAACAGACCCGATCAAAAATGGGAGGGTTCGAACAGTGAGGGGCGTCAACTGCTTCCAGTAAAGGGCGCCCAGGGTTTTTGGGATGATCTCGGAAAGGAACAGGATCAAAAGGGTCAAAACGGCCGAACTCAGGGCCACATAGCCGCTCCCGAATACCACCATGGACTGGGCCCCCACCCCGGCCGCCCCAACCGTATGGGCAATCGTGTTCAGGCTTAATATCCCCGCAAGGGGTCGATCGATATTCAGTTTAAGCTGACGCAGCTTCGCGCCCGTCGCAGGAGATTTCTGCTCCAGGGCCTCGACAAAGCTCGGTGTGACCGACAGGATCACCGCCTCCAGAATGGAACAGAAAAAGGAGATGCCCAACGCAAGAAAGAGATAAAATATGAGCCAGAACATGGCAGCGTGCTTTCCTCACGGACGATTCTTTGATTTCAATCGCAAAATTCCTGAATTCCTCAATTCGGGCTTTCTTGCTTTTCGTGACTCGGTACAGGTTTGGGTTATGGCTTGCGGGTCTTGGCCTGACCCTCTCCCCCTCTCATCCTCTTGCCTTCCTCCGACTGCGCCTTAGGGCATGTGAGAGATGACCTCCCAGAATGAGCGTGTGAGGATCTAATCATCCGGCCGGTAGGTCTCAGGATCAAAATAGGTCAGGGCCTCGCCTACGGTAAAGAGGGAGCCGCAGACCACGATCAGGTCCTGGGGGCCGGCCATTTCCCTGGCCCGGGTCAGGGCATCGGTCAGCAGGGGGACG
>JAWOIH010000256.1:0-18436 GCA_046484725.1 Candidatus Desulfacyla sp.
CGTTAGAGAGGAGAGTTTCGTCATGGCGCCTTCGGTGAGTGAACAGTACATCGTCGACGAAAAGGGAAACCCGACTGCGGTTATCCTGCCGATAGATGAATACCGGAAAATGCTTTCGGTTATGGACGAACTGGAAGACCATAGAGAAAGCAGGATTCTGTCTCAATCCTCCGAATTCAAGAAGCTCGTCAAGAAGGGATTGGACGATATTCGGGCAGGCAGGACAAGGCCATGGAAGGAAGCCTGGGATGAGTTATGATGTCCACCTGACCGAGACCTTCCAGAAATCGGTTAAGGCCTTGAAAAAAAATACCCTCGCGTCAAGAATGACCTTCTTGGCCAAATCAAGGTATTGGAGGAAGATCCATCTGCCGGAGATCCCATACCGGGCTGGAACAAAGAGATATGGAAAGTCAGGGTCGCCAGCTCCGATGTAAGAAAGGGAAAGGGGGCGGCTTTCGGCTCATCTACCTGTGGAAGGCGGACGAAATTAAGATCTACCTTCTGGTAGCCTATTTCAAAGGCGAAAAGGCGGAAATAACCAAGAAGGAGATAGAAACCCTGCTCAAGCAGCTCAACCAGGAACTGGCATAGTCGGAGTCTCGACGTAAAATAGGGGACGACCTCATTGGCAACTCTTTTTCTGAACTGGAGAATTCAATCGGCGTTTATTCGGCGATCCCGATGACGCCCCTCGCCCCAATGATCCTGGCCCTGCGAGATACCCACCTCAGTCTTTCCTCAGCGCCCATTCCTTTGTCCAAAGCTTGGCTCTCTGCCCATGCAGATCCACCAGATATTTCTCGCCATCAATCTCTACGACGGTCCCTGTTCCGTGACTGGTACGCACCCCTGGCCCAGACCTGATTTCCTTTGTCAGTTGCAGAGGCCAATCTAATACGCGACACAAGCCGAAATCCTGAATTCAAGGTGAGGTAAGTCGCGCCAGGGCGGGCCTGTCCCCGACCTTGAAGCGTTTCTTGCGTGGCGCGTTGGGCTCGGGGGCCTTGGGTGTCGAGGGGCCGGATCGGGTACCTGAAAAGGCACGGGATTCTGTCCGTGAACGTTTGGGCTGAGGGGCATGGGAGATCTTGGGAGGTGGGGATGGTTCATATCGCTTCATGGCCGCCTGCCACGCGGGGGTGAGAATGTCTTTGAAGTCCGGGGGGAGATAGAGGTCCCGGATCGCGCGGGTAAAGGCCACATAGGCGATGTTGGCCTCGTCGCCGAATGCGTGGGTCAAGAGGGCCTCCGGTTTCGACAGGGAAGCCGTGATGTCGGGATCGATATACACGCTATCATATTCCTGTCCCTTGGACCCATGGACCGTGGAAAGGATGATGCCCGGGCCGTTCTGATTCTCGGCGGTGCTCTTCGAGATTTTCATGATGTCGAAGACGGCATCCGGCAGAATGCGGGCGTATTCCCTGACCACCTCGATCATGTTGCTAAGCTGGAAATCGTCCAGATCTGTGGCGTATGCGTCGAGGGCCTCCAGGTCTTCGAAAGACCGGATCAAGGGGTCCCTGATCCTTTCGTGGTCCTCCTGCCAGAGCCAGTACACATCGAGTATCCGCCCCAGGATGCCTGCGATATTCCCCTGTAGAGAAAAAGGAATCCCTGTCGCTCGAAGACCCAGGGCGTGTTCGAAGAGCGCCAGGTTGGTCCTGCTCAAGATCGCGCATCGCTTGCCCGTCTTCGGCGGGGGGGGGTTGGAGTAGAAGGCCACCCTGGACGATTTTTCGGGATTTCCCTTTATCCTGAAACCCTTCTCTCCCTTCGCCTCCCGGATGAATACGGACGCGAGGTCCGCGATCTTTTTCCCGAAGCGGAAGCTCATGGTAAGATCCCGTTCATGGTCAAAGGAAAACCGCTTCATGGCGTCGATGGCATAGCGGAAGCTGTAGATCTGCTGGTGGGTGTCGCCCACGATGACGATCCGTTTTTGGCACCGACTTAGGGCATCCAGCATGATGGGCGAGAGGTCCTGGCCCTCGTCCACCAGGACCATGTCAAAGCCGTTGAGACTTCTGTAAAAACTTCCTTCCCGGTGAAAGAGTTTCAAGTAGAAGTCATGGGGACAGGGTTTTTCCTTCCGGTACCATTGCCCCAAGATCTCCCTGCCTGCCTCAACCATCCGGTCCCGGTGGTCTTGAACGGACGCCTTCATTTCATCGCTGAGATGGCCGAGGTGCTCTGCCTGAAACAGGTCCATGGCCTCCTCGACCTTGGGGAACGGCGAATTCATAAAGAATTCGACCAGATCATGGCTTACCGCGGCGAGCTGCTGGGCATTCTGTCGTCCCTTGAAGGCCTGGAGCATGTCGGCGATAGTGAAGTTGCCAACCTGACCGACATTCTTGGAGAAGGCCAGGGAATGGACCGTACGGACCTCCACATTCCTTGGAAACTTTCCACGCGCCTCCTCTCTGGCCTTCCGGTTGAAGACCAGGTAAAGGATCTTCAGATCCGGATGGGCGGAGGCGATCATTCGAAGGGTGGTGGTCTTCCCGGTCCCCGCCCTTGCGTTGAGCAGAAGGACCCTCCCTGTCGAATCCAGTATGGCCTGTTGCTCTTGGGTCGGTTTCACAACGTGCTATTGGTCTCCTATTTTTTTCGATCGAGACAGAGTCTATACCGCCATATCCTGTCGGTCAATCTCAAAGGACCGACTTGCTTCCTACCTGATGGTCAATTTAATTGATAGCCCATTTCAAAGGCGCTCTGACCACGGATAGAACGAATCTGACGAATGCCTGAAGGATCGCCCATATCTTTCTCCACTAACTCCCGGATTGACATCCCGACCCTCTAATTGTAAGTACTATATGAGGAGTAACATTTGGCGGTTGGAATGTTAAGGAAACCGGGGAGCTACATCTAACGAGTGGCCTAAAACACTCTTCAAAAAGGATTTTCAGCGCCGCTTCATTAACCCCTCCAGGAGGTAAAATCATGGCGATTTTTCTGGTTCAACACGGCAAGAGTCTGCCCAAGGATCAGGACCCGGAGCAGGGCCTGTCGCCCCAGGGGAGGGAGGATGTAGAGCGTATTGCGGCCACGGCCCGGGGGTACGGCGTACAGGTGGGATCCATTGTGCACAGTGGCAAGAAGAGGGCCCGCGAGACCGCAGAGATTTTCGCGGCCGCCCTCAAGCCGGCAGGGGACGTGACTGAGAGGGAGGGCTTGAAGCCCTTAGACGATGTCACTTCCTTTGCCGAGGGCCTGAACGCCCACAGCCGACTGATGATCGTGGGGCATCTCCCATTTCTGGAGAGACTGACGTCGTTTCTTGTCACCGGTGATATGAACCACCCGGTCCTTAAGTTCCAGAATGGCGGCATCGTCTGCCTGGATGAAGGCCCCGAAGGAGGCGGCTGGGTCATCAAATGGACCCTGATGCCGGAGATAGGGTAAATGCGGATAAGTGCCTGAGACGGGACGTGCCCGGCACCCGGTCTCGTCCCTCGGCTCGAAGCTCGGATGCCCGCAACCAATCCCGCCAGGCGGGACTCACACAAAGCCACGAATCCACAAAGGGGTTTTATTTTAGGGCCTTAAAATGAATTATTTTTATTTTTCTATGCCTGCCCCGTGAAAGATTCTTTTTCTTTTGTTTCACCGGGGTGTCTTTGTGTCTCCGTGTGAGTCAAAGAAATGGGTGTATCGAATTACAATCTGAAGTGACAGAAGTGATGGAAATCGACCGGGAGATTGAGACCGTTGAAAGGGAACTGGCGGGTTTGGATCAGCGCCGGGCTGAGGCCTTGGACCGTCTCCAGACGCTGAGGGCGGAGAAGAACCGGTTGCGCGTGGCAGAGGCCCCTCCCGGATATGCGCCGGTGGAGGGGGAGGCAGTTGTAACGAACCGGTCTTCCGAAGCGGACAAGATCCGTTTGTTCCGGGCGCTTTTCAGGGGCCGGGAGGATGTGTACCCGAGGCGGTTCGAGAGCAAAAAAACAGGCAAAAGCGGTTACCAGCCGGCCTGCGGCAATGAATGGATCCGGGGCCTATGCCGGAAGCCTGCGGTTCGGTGCGGCAATTGTCCCAACCAGAGATTCTTTCCCCTTACGGATGAGGTTATCCGGAACCATCTTCTGGGCCGTGACCCTGCAAAAAAGACCGATCAAGATTTCACCGTCGGCGTGTACCCGCTTCTGCCGGACGAGACCTGCTGGTTTATTGCATCGGACTTTGATCAAGCGGACTGGATGGCGGACGTGTCCCAGTTTGGGGAGACGTGCAGGCGGTTTGATGTACCGGCCGCAGTGGAGCGTTCCCGATCCGGCAACGGCGGGCACGTGTGGACCTTTTTTTCCGAACCGGTTCCGGCTGTTCTGGCGCGTCAACTCTTTTCTTTTATGCTGACCGAGACCATGGACCGCAGACCGGAACTGGGTCTCGGTTCCTACGACCGGCTGTTCCCCAGCCAGGATACCCTCCCGAAGGGGGGCTTTGGGAATCTCATTGCGCTCCCCCTGCAAAAAAAGGCCCGGGAACAGGGAAACAGCCTCTTTGTGGATGATCGTTTATTGCCCCATCCGGACCAGTGGGCCTTTCTGTCGTCGATCCGGCGGATGGATCTTGATGCGGTCCGGGCCCTCGTTGACGAGGCCGGCCGTCGGGGACGCGTGGTCGGTGTGCGGATCGCGGTGACCGATGAGGAGGATGATGAGCCGTGGACCCTCCCCCCGTCCAGACGTCGGACGGAGACGCCGGTTCCAGGCCCTTTGCCGGAGACGATCGAACTGGTCCTGGAAAACCAGATCTATGTGGCGAAAGATGCCCTGACGGCCCCGTTGAAAAACCGGATGATCCGCCTCGCGGCCTTTCAAAACCCTGAGTTCTACAAGGCCCAGGCCATGCGCTTTCCCACCTATGACAAACCCCGCATCATCAGTTGCTGTGAGGATTTTTCCAGGCACATGGGAATCCCCCGGGGGTGTCTGGAGGAGGTCCTCGATCTGCTCCATTCCCTGAAGATTCAGACAACCATCGTGGACAAACGCTTCGGGGGCAACCCGGTCGATCTTTCTTTTCATGGAAGGCTCAGACCTGAGCAGCAATCGGCTGCAGATGCACTTCTGCGCCACGATACCGGGGTCCTTTCCGCGTCCACGGCCTTTGGCAAGACCGTGGTGGCTGCCTATCTCGTGGCGTCACGGGGGGTAAACACCCTGGTCCTGGTACACCGCAAGCATTTGCTGGATATGTGGGTGGATCGCCTGAGCCGATTTCTGGGTCTTGAACCTCAGGAGATCGGCCGGATCGGCGGGGGAAGGCGCGAGCCGTCGGGCCGCATCGACGTGGGGATTATTCAGAGCCTCGGCACAAAAGGGGTGGTGGATGATCGGGTCGGCGAATACGGATACATCATTGTAGACGAGTGTCACCGGATCGCGGCCACCAGTTTTGAGAGGGTGGCCAGGCAGAGCAAGGCGAGGTATGTGACAGGTCTCTCAGCCACGGTGACCCGAAAGGACGGCCACCATCCCATCATCTTCATGCAGTGCGGGCCTGTCAGATTCCGGGTGGATGACCGGAAGCAGGCGGAAAAGCGGCCCTTCGGGCACCGGGTCATCCTGCGCAGGACCGGATTTGAGCTGCCGAAGGTCCTGGCGGAGAGAACAGACCTGCCGATCCATGAACTCTACAAGGCCCTCATCATGGACGAGGCCCGGAATGAGATGATTATTCAGGATGTGGTCAAGGCGGTTGCTCGGGATCGGTCGCCGGTCCTCCTTACCGAACGACGGGACCATCTGGACCTTCTTGCGGCCCGGCTCGGTCCTCTTGTCAGGAACATGATCGTCCTCAAAGGCGGCATGGGCGTCAGAGAGAGGAGCGCCGCCTCAGGGGAACTGGCCCGTATCCCGGATGGAGAAGAGAGGCTGATCATCGCCACGGGCAGGTACCTGGGCGAGGGATTCGACGATGCCCGGCTGGACACCCTCTTTCTGGCATTGCCGGTTTCCTGGCGGGGGATACTGGCCCAGTATGCGGGCCGGCTTCACCGGTTACACGAGGGGAAGAGCGAGGCAATCATTTTCGATTATGCCGATCTGAATGTCCCCATGCTGGCCCGGATGTATGAACGCCGGCGTGCGGGATACCGGGACATCGGGTATGAACTGGATGAGTAGGCCCCGGCCCATCCTGAAAAGACGTCTTTTACCTTGACACCCTGTTTCTTCATGGCACATACTTATCGCGCTTGTGAACAGAAGGCGCTTCGAACAGGCCAGGATCCTCCACCCTAAACCTTGTCAACGGATACGGCCCATGGCTCATGCCCATTCCCAGTCTCGGGACGCACGCCTCCTCCCATTGAAGGACCTTCAACGGCTTCTGGACATCCTGAAGGCGTTGGGCTACGAGACCCTGGGACCAACGGTCCGGGACGGGGTGGTGGTCTTTCAGCCCGACATCTCGGTGGAACAGTTTCCCAGAGGGATGGTGGATTATCAGGCCCCCGGTACGTACCGTCTGGAAAAGGGAGATAACGGCGCCTGCTTCAGCCACGTTCTGGGACCCTACTCCCTCAAGAACCACCTGTATCCACCCCAGGTGTGCCTTTGGAAGGCCCATCTGGAAGGCCGGGGCTTCTTGGTGGAAGACCCGGGACAGAAGATTTCAAAGCAGGCCTTTTTGGGGATTCGGGCCTGTGAGATGGCGGCCCTTGCCCTGTGGGACAAGGTCCTGGGTGGCGAAGACCATGGAGACCCCTGGTATAGGGAGCGGCGGAAGCACCTTTTTCTAATAGCGGTCAACTGCACCCGTCCGGGGGGAACGTGTTTCTGCGCCTCCATGGGGACCGGCCCGCGGGTGGCGGGCGGGTTTGATATCCTGCTGACCGAAATCCCCCACCAGAAGGGTCCGCTCTTTGTAGCCGAGACCGGAAGCGAGACAGGAAAAGAGGTCATGGCCGGCCTCTCCCTGAGCGAGGCGGAGGAGGACCATACGGCATTGGCCGCACGCCTTGTGCGGGAGGCCGCCGACAAAATGGGAAGGACCGTGGATGTTGACCGGCTCGAGGACCTGTTCCTGACCCATTTCGATCACCCCCATTGGGAGGACGTTGCCCGAAGGTGCCTGACCTGCGGCAACTGCACCCTGGTCTGCCCCACCTGTTTTTGTACGACCCATGTGGAACGAAACGATATTGAGGGCCGCCAGGCCGAGAGGTGGCGCGTCTGGGACTCCTGTTTTGTGGGGGAGTTCTCCTATATCCACGGCGGAAACATCCGGGCCTCGGAAAAGTCCCGGTATCGGCAATGGCTGACCCACAAGATGTCCACCTGGATCGGGCAGTTCGGCGCCCCCGGGTGTGTGGGATGCGGCCGGTGCATCACCTGGTGTCCGGTGGGGATCGATATCACCCAGGAACTCCAGGTCATCCTGAACGGGTGAAAGGAGGAGATCCCATGGAGAGATTCACCAAAGTCATCCAAGAGCATCCCTTTTTTTCCGACCTGGACTCGGTCCATGTAGACGTGCTTTCAAAATTTGCCAGTGAGGTCAGCTTCTACGCCGGGCAGACCATCTACCAGGAGGGGGAGATTGCTGACTGCTTTCTCCTGATCCGTCACGGCAGGGTGGCCGTCCAGATCTATGCCCAGGAGCGGGGCTCTTGCACCATCCAGACCCTGGGTCCAGGCGACGTGCTCGGGTGGTCCTGGCTTTTCCCTCCTTACCGCCGTCGGTTCGATGCCCGGGCTTTGGAGCTGACCCGGGCCGTTGCCCTGGACGGCAAACGCCTGAGGGAAAAGGCCGAGGAGGATCCCCGATTGGGATACGCACTCCTGAAACGGTTCTCAAGGGTGGTGGTGGACCGGCTGCATGGGGCCACCCTACAGATCCTGAACCTGTCCCAAAAGGGATCATAAGCCATGACGGGGATAGCGGCAGCCACACATCCGGCCCTTACCACGCCCCATGTGATCCAACGGATCAAAAAGGAGACGAGGGATACCTTTACGCTGGAACTGGCCCCGTCCCTGGAAGGTTCGGGGTATTTCTTCAAGCCGGGACAATTCAATATGCTCTATATGGCAGGGGTGGGGGAGGTCCCTATTTCCATCAGCGGAGACCCCAGGAAACCGGAAAAGATTATCCATACCATACGGGCCTACGGCACGGTCACCAATCGCATGCGATCCCTCAAGGCCGGGGACTCCCTGGGCGTCCGCGGCCCCTTTGGCCGTGCCTGGCCCATTGAGCACCTGATCGGTCATGACATCGTGCTGGTGGCCGGGGGCATCGGGATCGCCCCCTTGCGGCCGGTCTTGTACCATATCCTGGCCCACCGGGGGAAATATGGTCGGGTGATCCTCCTGTATGGGGAGAGGACCCCGGGGGACCTGATCTACCGCCGCCAGATCGAGCAGTGGCGGGGAAGGCTCGACCTGGAGGTGGCGGTGACCGTGGACAGCGCACGGGAGGACTGGCACGGCCATGTAGGCGTGGTGACCACGTTGATCCCGAATGTCCAGTTTGATCCTTTAAACGCCTTTGCCCTCCTTTGCGGTCCGGAGATCATGATGCATTATACCATTGAGGCCCTCAAGGAGCGGGGCCTCACAGAGGCCCGGATCTATGTGTCCATGGAGCGTCACATGAAGTGCGGTTACGGGATCTGCGGCCGCTGCCAGCTGGGACCGGTGTTCGTGTGCAGGGACGGCCCGGTCTTTTTGTTCAGCCAGGTCAAGGACCTGTTTCGACGGCGGGAGATGTAGCATGGGTGCATCAAAGCGGCTCAAACTGGCGGTGTGGAAATTTGCCTCCTGCGACGGATGCCAGCTCAGTCTCCTGGATTGTGAGGAAGAGCTGCTGGCCATTGCCGAGGCCCTGGAAATCGCCTACTTTCTTGAGGCCTCCCGGGCCGTGGTGGCTGGTCCGTACGACCTCTCGCTCATCGAAGGTTCCATTACCACACCCCATGATGAGGAGCGGATTCATAAGATCGCCAGGCGTTCCCGTTGTGTGGTGGCCATCGGGGCCTGCGCCACGGCCGGGGGGATCCAGGCCCTCAGGAATTTCCAGGACGTCTCCCAATTCATCCGTCTGGTGTACCCAAGGCCCGACTTCATCGAGACCCTCGCCACCTCCACTCCGATTTCAGACCACATCCGGGTGGACTACGAGCTGAGGGGTTGCCCCATCAGCAAGGCCCAGCTCCTGGAGGTGGTGACGGCCCTGCTTCACGGCAGAAAACCGGATCTGCCGGCCCACAGTCTGTGCATGGAGTGCAAGATGAAGGGTATTGTCTGTGTCAGCGTGGCCCATGGGACACCCTGCCTCGGACCGGTGACCCAGGCCGGGTGCGGGGCCCTGTGCCCCAGCTGCAGCCGCGGCTGTTATGGGTGCTTCGGTCCCAAGGAGACCCCCAATACCGCCTCCCTGTGCCGTTACTGGAAAGAACACATGGATATGAACCCCGGGGATATGGTGAGGATGTTTCGCACCTTCAATGCCTGGGCAGGGCCTTTCCGAAAGGAGAGCGAGGTTCATGAGGCAGAATAGACGAACCATCCGCGTGGACGCCCTGGCCCGGGTGGAAGGGGAAGGGGGCCTCTCCATCCGGATCAGGGGGGATGAGGTTGCGGAGGCCCGCTTCCACATTTTTGAGCCCCCCCGGTTTTTCGAGGCCTTTCTGAGGGGAAGGCATTTTTCCGAGGTCCCGGACATCACGGCCCGGATCTGCGGGATCTGCCCGATCGCCTATATGATGAGCGCGAGCCAGGCCATGGAGTCGGGTCTCGGGGTCGAGATCCCGGCATCCCTTGAGGCCCTGCGCCGGCTGATCTATTGCGGCGAGTGGATCGAGAGCCATGCCCTCCATGTGTACCTGCTCCACGCCCCGGACTTTCTCGGTTACGCGGATGCCATCCGCATGGCCAAGGACCATCCCCGGGAAGTGGAGCGGGGCCTAAAGCTCAAGCAGATTGGCAACGATCTGATCAGCCGGATCGGGGGCCGGGAGGTCCACCCGGTCAACCTGAAGGTGGGCGGGTTTTTTCGTGCCCCTGAGAGGCAAGATCTGCTGTCCCTGAAAGACCCCCTCCTGTGGGCCCGGGACGCGGCCTACGAGACCGTCCGCTGGGTGGCATCCTTCCCGTTCCCGGACCATGAGGCGGACTATGAATTTGTCTGTCTTCAGCATCCCGAGGAGTATGCCATTCTCCGGGGGAGGCTGGTGTCCAACAAGGGGTTGGATATTCCCATCTCCCAGTTTGAGGAGCACTTCCAGGAGGAACAGGTCCCCCATTCCACGGCCCTGCACGCCCTCATCTTGGAGCGGGGGCCCTATCATGTAGGTCCCCTGGCCCGGTTCAACATCAATTATGACCACCTCTCCCCTGTGGCAAAGGAGGCCTGCCGGGAGGCGGGATTGACGCCGCCGATCCTCAACCCCTTCAAGAGCATTGCGGCAAGGGCCGTTGAAATCCTGTATGCCTGCGACGAGGCCGTAAGGCTCATCTCGGAGTACGAGACCCCGGAGACATCCGCTGTTGAATGCCGTCCCGCGAATATGACAGGCTGCGGCTGCACCGAGGCCCCCAGGGGGATCTGCTGGCACAGGTACCGAATCGATGAACAGGGCGCCATCCTGGATGCGCGGATTGTCCCCCCCACCTCCCAAAACCAGAAGATCATCGAACAGGACCTCAAGGGTTTTGTGCAAAGACACCTCCATGAGGAGGACGACCGCCTTAAATGGCTGTGCGAGCAGATGGTCCGAAACTATGACCCCTGCATCTCGTGCTCCTGCCATGCGCTTTCCATCTGCATCCTCCGGAAATGAAAACCCCCGCCAAGCGCCATCCGTCCCCAAGAAAAGGTCTTCTGGTCATCGGGATCGGAAACGCCTTTCGAGAAGACGACGGCATCGGCCCTTACGTGGTCCGGCAGCTGCTGCAAAGGGGCCTGTCGGGCGTGACGGCAATCGTGCATCCGGGAGACGGCGGGGCCTTGATCTCCCTGTGGGAGGGCTGGGACAAGGTGGTGATTGTGGACGCTATGACCTCTGGCGGTTCGCCGGGCGCGATCCGCTCTTTCCATGCCCATAAGGAGGCTATCCCCGCGGCCTGGTTTCGCGGCTCCACCCACCAGTTCCATGTGGGAGAGGCCGTCGAACTGGCCAGGACCCTGGGCAGGCTCCCTCGGTTTGTAATGGTCTACGGCATTGAGGGGAAGACCTTTTCCCCCGGCCAAGGCCTCACCCCGGAGGTAGCCCGGGCCGGGGACCGGGTGGCAGAGGAGATCGCGGAGATGGGAATCAGGCATGAGCGGCCCTATGATACGGTTATGAAGTAAAACGCCGCCTTCCGCCCCTTCCATGAGAAGGATTCCGAAAGGCCTTCCCCCGATACGGACCAACCCGTTTTGTCAGAAGAAATACCGCAGCCGGAATTCCGCGCGCCAGTCGTTCTGCTTTTCGCCGTATTCGGTCTGGTCCCCACCCACCGGAATAATGCCCCTGAGCCTGAGTTCCAGATTGGTGATCGGATCGTACTTGAGTTCCGGGATCAGGTTGAAGCTCCCGTCATTGAGGCAGACCATGGTGGTGAAGGCCGGGGTGAAGTAGAGGATATCAAAGGGTTCTTTCTGGCTGAGTCGCAGGTCGAGGTAGTCCTTGAGCGGGTTGCGCCAGGTAAAGCCCTCCTTGGTGAGCCGGTTGATGGGGCCGAACCACGGTTCCCTCGGGAGGCTTAACCGGAATATGAACATGAAATCGCGATTCACGCCCTCCTTTTTCCCTCGATCCAGTCATACATGGCCGGAATAATAAAAAGCGTCAGGAAGGTTGACGTGGTGAGCCCGAAGGCGACCACGATGGCCAGGGGCCGCTGGACCTCGGAACCGATGCCCTGGGCGAGCAACAGGGGCAACAGCCCTAAAATGGTCGTGATCGCCGTCATCAGGACCGGCCTCAGGCGCAGCAGTGACCCTTCCATGATCGCCCCTTTCACGGACCCGCCCTCCTCCCGGAGTTGATGAATGGTGCTCACAAGGACCACGCCGTTTTGAACCGCAATGCCGAACAGGGCGATAAACCCGACCGAGGCGGGCACGGAAAGATATTCTCCCATGGCAAAAAGCCCCAGGATGCCGCCGATCAGCGCCAGGGGAACATTGAGGATGATCATAACGGCATGGCGCAGGGCGCCAAAAGAGATCCAGAGCATAATAAATACCGCTGCGATCACCGACGGCACAATGATCGCCAGGCGCGACATGGCCCGCTGTTGGTTTTCGAACTGTCCGCCGTATTCGATAGTGTAGCCGGGCGGCAGGGTCACCTTTTCGGCAATGGCCTGACGGATGTCCCTGAACACCCCCCCAAGGTCCCTGCCTCGTACGTTTCCCTGTACGATCCAGCGCCGTTGATTGTTTTCCCTGCTGATCTGCATGGGTCCCGTGACGGTTTTGATCTGTGCCACTTGCGAGAGGGGGATAAGGGATCCGTCCAGGGTGTGGATCAGCAGGTCTTTCAGCGCGTGGGGATCGGCCCGATACGGTTCCTGATAGCGGATATGGATGTCGAACCGCCGGGTGTTGAGGTAGATATGGTCCACCACCTCGCCGCCTACGGCCATTTGCACAAGTTCAAGGACCTGCGCCACCGTGACCCCGTATCGTGAGCAGGCGGCGCGATCGGCAATGACCTGCACCTGGGGCTGGCCCAAAGCCTGTTCCGTGCTCAAATCCGCCAGACCGGGGATAGCTTCAATGGACTCCTGGATCTCATGGGCCTTTTCTTTTAGAATCTCCAGATCTTCCCCGAACAGCTTGATGGCCAACTGGGCCTTGACGCCGGAAAGAAGTTCGTCAAAGGCATTTTGGATGGGCTGAGTGAAGCTCAGTTTGACGCCCTTATAAGCGGACAGATCCCTATGCAGGACCTCAATGAGTGTCTTTTTGCTTTTGTGATCGGGCCATTCTGTCACGGGTTTCAATTCGACATGGATCTCGGCATAATTGACGGGATGGGGGTGACTCCCTGCCTCGGGGCGGCCGATCCGGGACACGGTCCCTTGAATTTCTTTATGCCCCATGATGCGCTGCTCCAGCTTCATGATGGTTTCCGTGGCCTTTTCCAGGGAAATGGATGGCGCCATGGTAACCCCGATCATGATTGAGCCTTCTTCCAGCGTGGGGATAAACTCCGTGCCCATGAAGGGGAGGGCGCCCAGGCTCGCGAGAAATGCCAGGAAACCGAGACCGACGACCACGGCTTTCTTCCGAATGGCCCATGCGAGCATGGGGCGGTATCCCTTCTTGAGAAGTTCCATGAAAGCGAATTCCTTTTTCGCCCCTTTTTTGAGCAAATAGGAAGACAGCACCGGCGCGACGAAAAGGGCGGCGAGAAGGGAACCGAAGAGGGCAAAACAGATGGTGAAGGCCATGGGCCTGAACATCTTTCCCTCCACATCCTGGAGCGCAAAGATCGGGAGAAAGACGATAATGATGATGGAAATGGAAAAAACAATCGGCCGGCTCACCTCTTTGGCGGCTGTCAAGACGGTATGAATTCGGGTTGTTTTTTCGTTTTCCGGGCGAGAGAGATGGCGATAGATGTTCTCCACCATGACAATAGCGCCGTCCGCAAGCATGCCGATGCCGACGGCGATCCCTCCCAGGGACATGAGATTGGCTGAAATGCCATATACGCTCATAAAGATGATGGAAATGAGGGCGCAGAGCGGGAGGGAGATGGCCACAACAAAGGCAGACCGAAGGTTGCCCAGGAACACAAGGAGCGTCAGCAGGACCAGGATCCCCCCCTGGATCAGGGCCTTCTTGACGGTCCACGTGGCCTGATGCACCAATTCCGCCTGCTCGTAGTAGGGGACCACCGTGACGCCGGCAGGCAAAGACCGTTGCACATCCGCCACCTTGCGGTAGAGGCGTTCGATCACCTGGGAGCTGTTTTCACCGAACAGCTTGAGCACGATGCCGGAGACCACCTCCTCCTGTCCGTTATGGGTGACAACGCCTCTGCGGATGGCGCTTCCGTAACCCACCTCACCCATGTCCTTTATCGTTATCGGGATTCCGTCGATCACTTTTATGGGAATTTGACCGAGTTCCTCCAGGTTTTGCAAGAGACCGATCCCCCGGACCAGGTGTTCCTCGGCCCCGAGCACCAGAAACTGGCCCCCCGCGTTTCGGTTGTTCACCCTGACCGCTTCCGCCAAATCCTCCAGCGATATGCCGTACTTGTGCAAGGCGTCCGGGTTGACCCGGATCTGATACTGGAGGACATGGCCTCCCATGGAGAGAATGTCGGTAACCCCCGCAACGGTCCGGAGTTGAAACTTTACCATCCAGTCGTTGAGGGTCCGCAGATACGTGTCGGGGTCCATCCCTCCTGTATCCGCGCCATCATCGAGGGTCAGATAATAGATGAAAATCTGTCCGAGACCGGTGGAGATGGGCCCCAGGATGGGGGGTTCCTCCATCTCAGGGAGTTCTGACGCAGCGCTGGCCAGCCTTTCGGAGACAAGCTGTCTTGCAAAGTAAATATCCACATCGTCTTTAAAGTAGACGTAGACCACGGCCATGCCGAAGGCCGATGTGGACTTGATCTGAACGACGTCCGGCAGGCCGTTCATGGCCGATTCGATCGGGTAGGCGACCAGACGCTCGATCTCTTCGGGGGCCATGCCATGGGCCTCCGCAAAGATGGGAACCATGATGGGCGATATATCCGGAAAGGCCTCCACCGGCATTCGTCTGTATTCGTACACCCCTAAGCCGATGATCCCTATGATGCTCAGAAGCACCAGCATTCGGGCCTTCAGCGCGGCCTCAAGCAGTCTGTTAATCATTGTATTTTCCATTAATTACCGTTGCCTTCTCCCTGTTCAGATCCGAGGGGTGGTTTTGTGCCGTTGCCACGCATTGCGTTCTAATGACCATGGCCCGTGTGGTCTCCCAATGATTCGGATACAATGGCGGCCTTCAGCTCAAAGGCCCCCCTTGCCACGTAGGGGTCGCCCGCGGACAAACCGGATGCCACCTCCACATGTTCCGGGTCGGACCGCCCCAGAGAAACAGGCCTCGCCTCAAATCCCCCTTCGGACGGGACAAAGACCACTGGCTGATCTGTCAGGGTTTGAACCGCATTTTTTGGAACCACCACAGGGAGTTCCTCTGTCTCTAACGGGATACTGACCTTCACAAAACGTCCGGGTCGCCACTGTCTTCGCGCGTTGTGGAGAGTTGCCAGGGCGCTGACCGTACGGGTCTTTTCATCCACCACAGGGGCAATGTAGGAGATGAATCCATCGGCCTCCTCCATGCCGTCGTCCGTTGAAACGAGCACTTTCATCCCCCTTTTCAGCAGGGGGAGGTCCTTCTGGTACACGGTGGCATTCACCCAGACGGAATCCAGATCGGCCACACGGTAAACCACCCGGTCTCTCTCCACCATTTCTCCCAGGGTCAGGGATTTTTCCAGGACCTGTCCCTTCAGCGGTGAGACGATTTCGTAGCGGGTCAGCGGGGCCTCTGATCCTCGGGACAACTGATCCACCGAGGTCCCGGACAGACCCAGTGCCATCAGTTGCTGTTTTGCAGATTGTTTTTCGATCTCAGCGGCTGCCAAGGCCTGCTTTGCGTCCAGATAATCCTCCTCCGAAGAGATCTGTTTTTTCCACAGGCTCTCCTCTCGGGAAAAGCGCGTTTCGGCCAGGACGACCCTCTCCCGGGCCGCCAGATACGCGGCCTTGGCATCGGCCAATTCCCGGCTCTCCAGGACCGCCATCACCCCCCCTTTGCGGACAGGATCCCCGAGCCCTTTTGAAATCTCCTTCACATGCCCGGAGACATAGGGCGTCACATGGGCGATGCGATCGCCGTCCAGACGGATTTCCCCCTTCAGTGTGACCGTTTGCTGAAGCTTCCCGGGTCCGGCCGTTGCGATGGCGATCCCCATGGTCTTGAGCTGTGCCTCGGTCAAGAGGATATGGTCGTCGGTTGAGTGCTCCGGTTCGGCGTCATGGTCATGGAATGGGGATGGACCCTGTTCCCTTTGTCCATTGTGCGCTGCTTCATGAATTGGAGCTGCGGCATTTTCCGCAACTCCCATGCCCGCATGCCGATAGACATAGAGGGCCGCGGCCGTGAGAATCGCGGCGCAACAAACGCCAATGACGATCTTTTTCATGATCTGTCTCCGTTACTTGTGGTGTTGAATGCAGCGGGGATTTCCTCCATGTTCATTCCGATCAGCCTCTCCAGTCGGGTGCGGGCCTGGTGATAGGCGGTCAAGGCCTCCAGGTGGCGCACCTTCGCCGCCACCAGGGTCCTTTGGGCGTCCAGCATGTCCAGATAGTCGAATTTCCCCAGCCGATAGCCCTCTCGGGTGGCCTCAAAGGCGGCCTGGGCGGCCGGAAGGACGCGAGTGCGCAAGGAGCTTGTCTCCATAAAGGCCTTGGAGAGGTCCTGATAGGTCTCTGCAAGGGTGTTTATGACCCTCACCTCGACGGCCCTTGCCTCTTCCCTGGCCTTTGACAATCGATCACGGGCCTCGAGGGTTGCCCCCTGGTTGCGATCGAAGAGGGGTATGGGAATGGAAATCCCCATTACAAATGCCGTATCATCCATCTCATTGTGGCGCCTGGCCCCAAGATTTACGGTCAAATCCGGGATTGCCCGGGCCTTTTCCAGTTCAATGTCGGCCATGTGTTGTTGGATGGCCGTTGCCCATCGGGCCACATCCGGGTTTTGGGAGATCAGGGTCTCCAGGTCCTCCAAAGGGGGTATCGAGGACAGTGCTTCCAGATCTCCCCTGACGTGATCGAAGGCGGGCGCCGTCCCGCCCCAGGTCCCTGAAAGACGCCTCCGGGCCGCCCGAAGATCGTAGGCCGTCCGATCCAGATCGATTTGGCGTTCGGACCTTTCCACCCTCGCCTTGATCTCTTCCACCGGGGAGATCTTTCCTGCCTTCACGCGCTCGGACGTGGTGTTGAATACCTCTTCGGCCAGATGGAACAGCTCCTTCATGAGCGTCACCCGTTCCTGGGCCGAGAGGACGTCGACAAAGGCCACTGCCGCATCGGCCAGGACATCCGCGGATCGGACCCTGTAATCCCATCCGGCCAGGTCGCGGCTGAAAGCGGCAGACGCGCTCCGCTTGGCCCGTTTGCCTCCCAGTTCAATCAACTGACTGAGCTGGACCGTGGTCTCGGCCGCGTCAAAACCCCTGAATATGCCCGAGCCACCGAAGTTCTCCGTCTCCACCTCAATTTCGGGATTGGGCAAGAGACCTGCCTGGATGAGGCGGCCCTCCATGGCCCGTTCTTCCCAGGAAGATGCCTTCAGATCCGGGTTGTATTCGATGGCCAGGGCGATGGCCTTTCGAAGGGTCAATATCCCCCCATCGGGAATGACTTCCTGCTGTTTCAGATTCGGGACCTTATCTGCCGGGGCTTCGCTAATGCCCGGATTCTGTGCCAGGCTGTCCGGGCAGAAGAAGACGGCAAGCAGCAACAGCAGCAATATATTCATCTCGATGGATAATCGAGAAACCTTCAGACGCATGGATGACCTCCTCAAAACGCGCCGTCCGGAAAAAAAGGCCCGGCGGGTTGGCAAAAAGGATCTCGGGTTCCAGATCTCCGGCAGGCGCGAATCTATTCGCACAGCGTGCGGCTGAAGCCGCACCTGCAGGATCTTGAATAAGGATATGAGGAGGTAATCAGATAATCAGAACAGTGGTTTTTCGAAAATCCACGGTCTTGGAAGGTAAGCGCGGATTGGATGGCCCATGGTCGGAAGAGATGACGGCGGGCGCCTGGGATGGGCATTCAAAGGGGCATATGAGGACCGCCCCGTAGGGTCTCGTCTCCGGACGATGAGAGGGAACGTCGAGGGAATAATCCACGCTGACCGGGACATGCCGGCAGGTGGTCTCCCGGTGTGCGGCACACGTCTCGCATTGGAATTGCCCGCACGGATGCCGATCATGCCCGAAGAGGCCGGCCGGATGGAAATGGACGGCGTCTCCTTTATGGTGCGGACTTTCATGAATACAAACGAGCATCCCTTGCACAGACCCCTCGGCCAAGAGGGGCCAGATCAGGAGGAACATCACCATCGCAACAATGGATCTTCTTTTCATTCAATTGTCTCCAAGCCTCCAGGCAGGGCAGCAGGGATAAACGTCGATGCTGCGCCCGCAGGCAGACGAACTCCTTTCAAAACCATTCCAGGACCTGCCTTCGATATTTCTGAACATAAGATGATGCCTGCTTGTGTCAAGGATCTTTTCGCCCTCCGCATGAAAATCCTCCCATCAGCGTGGCGTTTTTGCGGCTCCCCTCGCGAGGTCGTGGCCATGAGCCTTTTCCGGAGAAAAAACAAGGCCCTCTCATCAGGGTCGCGTTCACCTGCCGGGTGTGTCTACAGCGATCTCATCCCATGGACG